>NZ_JAAOQS010000057.1:0-57105 GCF_011603105.1 Rhodococcus sp. A14
GGGCAGAAGGGTGCACTTCGGTCACGGTGTCGGTGGCGAGGGCGGCGTCGACTTCGAGGACCTCTTCGGGCAGATGTTCGGCGGCGGTGGCGGGTACGGGCCGATTCCCGGCGCCGATCAGGAAGCGGAACTGGAACTGCCCCTGGAAGAGGCGTATCGGGGCGGCAAACGCACTCTCAGACTGGACGGACGGCAGTACGACGTCGACATTCCGGCCGGTGTCCTGGACGGCCAGCGAATCCGGCTGGCCGGGCAAGGCGGCCGGGGCAACGGTGACGCGCCGCCCGGGGATCTGTACCTCGTGGTGCGGATCAAGCCGCATTCCCGGTTCCGCGTCCAGGGCCGGGACATCTACGTCGACCTGCCCGTATCGCCATGGGAGGCGGTCCTCGGGTCGACCGTCGTCATTCCCACCCCGGGTGGCGAGGCGAAAGTCAAAGTGGTGCCGGGCTCGTCGACGGGACGGAAGCTACGCCTGCGCGGAGAGGGAATGCCCAATCCGCGGGGCGCCAACGGCAACCTCTACGCCGAAATCAAGGTGATGGTGCCGCCGAAACCGACAGCACGCGAACGCGAGCTGTTCGAGCAGTTGGCCACCGAATCGAACTTCGATCCGAGGAAAGAGACATGAGCACCCCGACCCCGGTCACCCAGTACGTATTGGTTCGCCGTGCCGGATTGTCGCCAGATGCCTTCGCCGAACGTACCGGGCTGCACCCCGACCTGGCACGAAAGCTTGTGGCTCTCGGCCTGCTCGACGCCCACCGCGCCGCCGGCGGCGAGATGTCGTTCGAACCGTCCGAAGTGGCCCACGCCGCCCGCATCCAACGGCTGCGGACCGGTCTGGGCCTGAACTACTCGGCAATCGGGCTCGTGCTCGATCTGCTGGATCGAATCGAGAAACTCGAAGCAGCTTCCCGCAGAAGGAGGACACCCCCATGGACACCGGCAGCCTGACTGAAAAGTCACGAGAAGCCCTGCAGGAAGCCCAGAACGTCGCGACCAGAATGGGTCACACCGAGGTCGACGGAGAGCACCTGCTGCTCGCGTT
Source organism: Rhodococcus sp. A14 (assembly GCF_011603105.1). Taxonomy (NCBI): domain Bacteria; kingdom Bacillati; phylum Actinomycetota; class Actinomycetes; order Mycobacteriales; family Nocardiaceae; genus Rhodococcus; species Rhodococcus sp. A14. The sequence continues at coordinate 1,052 of NZ_JAAOQS010000057.1, forward strand.
GGTCGATCAGCAGGAAGGGTTGGTCCCCCGACTGCTCGAGCAGGCCGGCGCGAACGTCGATGCCCTGCGATCCGACCTGGAACGTGAACTGTCGCGCAGGCCGAAGGTCAGCGGCCCCGGCGCGACGCCCGGTCAGGTGATGATCACCCAGCGTTTGGCCAAGCTGCTCGACGCCGCGGAGCGGGAGGCGAAGCGACTCAAGGATTCCTACGTGTCGGTGGAGCATCTCGTGATGGCCCTCTCCGAGGAGGGGTCGGCCAGTGCGGCGGGGCGGGTCCTCGCCAGTCATGGGGTCACACGAGAGGCCTTCCTCACGGCGCTGACGAAAGTGCGCGGCAATCAACGCGTCACCTCGGCGACCCCGGAGGGGGCGTACGAGGCTCTGGAGAAGTACGGACGCGACCTCGTCTCCGAGGGGCGGGCAGGCAAACTCGATCCGGTCATCGGCCGAGATGCCGAGATCCGCAGGGTAACGCAGATCCTGAGCCGGAAGACGAAGAACAATCCGGTGCTGATCGGCGACCCCGGCGTCGGTAAGACCGCGATCGTCGAGGGCCTCGCCCAGCGGATCGTCCGCGGCGACGTGCCCGAGGGCCTGCGCGACAAGACGATCTTCTCGCTCGACATGGGTTCCCTGGTGGCCGGCGCGAAGTACCGCGGCGAGTTCGAGGAGCGACTGCAGGCGGTGCTGTCCGAGGTAAAGGCGGCCGAGGGGCACATCCTGTTGTTCGTCGACGAGTTACACACGGTGGTCGGTGCGGGATCAGTCGGCGGCGAGGGGTCTCTCGACGCCGGCAACATGCTCAAGCCGATGCTCGCCCGCGGCGAACTGCACATGATCGGTGCCACCACTCTCGACGAGTATCGCAAGCACATCGAATCCGATGCCGCACTGGAGCGTCGCTTCCAGACCGTTCTCGTCGACGAGCCCAGCGCCGAGGATGCGATCTCGATTCTGCGCGGACTTCGAGAACGCCTCGAGGTGTTTCACGGCGTGAAGATTCAGGACGGCGCACTGGTGGCCGCCGTGACCCTCTCGCACCGGTACATCACCGACCGCTTCCTTCCGGACAAAGCGATCGATCTGGTGGACGAGGCGTGTGCCCGGCTACGCACCGAAATCGATTCGATGCCCGCCGAACTCGACGAGCTCACCCGGAAGGTGACCCGGCTGGAGATCGAAGAGGCCGCGCTGTCCAAGGAAACGGACGCGGCCAGCAAGACGCGCCTCGAGGAGCTGCGTAAGGAGCTGGCCGATCTACGGGCCGAGGCCGACGCCCGGCACGCTCAGTGGGAGGCGGAGCGGCAGGCGATCCGGCGGGTGCAGGAACTGCGGGGAGAGCTGGAACGATTGCGCCACGAGGCCGAGGAGGCGGAGCGCAACTACGACCTCAATCGGGCCGCCGAGTTGCGATACGGCGAGATCACCGAGTTGGAACGCAGGCTCGAGGCGGCGGAGGAGCAACTGGCCAGCAGGCAGGGACAGAATCCGTTGCTGCGTGAAGTGGTCACCGAAGACGAGATCGCAGAGATCGTGGCCGCATGGACGGGTATCCCGGTCGCCCGGCTGCAGGAAGGCGAGCGGGAGAAGCTGTTGAAGCTCGACGAGATTCTGCACGAGAGGGTCGTCGGTCAGGACGAGGCCGTGCAACTGGTCGCAGACGCGGTGATCCGGGCGAGGTCCGGTATCCGTGATCCGCGCCGGCCGATCGGTTCGTTCATCTTCCTGGGCCCGACGGGCGTGGGAAAGACCGAGCTCGCAAAGACGCTGGCCAGTGCCCTCTTCGACAGCGAAGACAACATGGTGCGCCTGGACATGAGCGAGTACCAGGAGCGGCACACGGTGAGCAGGCTCATCGGTGCGCCCCCCGGGTACGTCGGGTACGACGAGGGCGGCCAGCTCACCGAGGCGGTACGCCGCAAGCCGTACTCCGTGGTGCTCTTCGACGAGATCGAGAAGGCCCACGCCGACGTCTTCAATACTCTGCTGCAGGTGCTCGATGACGGCCGGATCACCGATTCTCAAGGCAGGCAGGTCGATTTCCGGAACACGGTGATCATCATGACCTCCAACATCGGATCCCAGCATCTCCTCGACGGAGTCACAGCCGACGGCGAGATCAAGCCGGACGCCCGGGAGCGGGTGCTGGCGGAGCTGCGCGGGCACTTCCGTCCCGAGTTCCTCAACCGGGTCGACGACATCGTGTTGTTCACCCCGCTCACGCTGCCCCAGATCGAGCACATCGTCGAGCTGCAACTCACCGACCTTCGGAACAGGTTGTCGGAGCGCCAGATACACCTGGATATCACGCCGGAAGCACGCCGGCTCATCGCCGAACACGGTTTCGACCCGGTCTACGGTGCGCGGCCGCTGCGGCGATACATCGCCCACGAGGTGGAGACCAAGATCGGTCGTGCGCTGTTGCGAGGCGAAATCGAACCGGGTGGCACCATCGGTGTCACGGTGGACGGCGGCGAGCTCGCCGTCGCGTATGCGGAACCCGCCGTCGCGGCGGCCTGAGAAGAGGTGTCGTCATGGGATCCGACAAGGTGAAGTGTCCGAACTGCGGCAAGATCAACAAGGTGCCGGCGGCCGGGGAAGGAAAACCGCGCTGCGGGAACTGTCACGAGCCGCTGCCCTGGATCGCCTCGGCAGGGGACGGCGACTTCGCGGAGGTCGCCGAGAAGTCCTCGGTGCCTGTGCTCGTCGATCTCTGGGCGACGTGGTGCGGCCCGTGCCGCATGGTCAGCCCGGCGCTCGAGCAGCTCGCCACAGAACGCGCAGGTCAGATCAAGCTGGTCAAGGTCGACGTAGATGTTGCTCCCCAGACGGCCGAACGGTTCACCGTCCGCGCCGTGCCGACTCTGCTGGTGATGGACCGGGGTGAGGTCCTCGCTCGGCAGGCGGGCGCAGCTCCGGTACCCCAGCTGCGCACGTGGCTCGATCAGGCACTCTCGGAAAATGCAGGCAAGGAGGCGAAGTCATGACCTTTGTCCATGCGGACCCACACGTGACCGCGATCCGGGCCGTGGTGCCCCGGACCCCGCAGGGTTGCGAGGAATGTCTTCGCCTCGGCACCCCGTGGGTGCATCTGAGGCTGTGCCTGACGTGCGGACACGTCGGTTGCTGCGACTCTTCGCCGGGCAAGCACGCGAGCGCGCACGCTCACGCCATCGGCCATCCGATCGTCCAGTCGATGGAGCCCGGTGAAGATTGGCGCTGGTGTTATGTCGACCAGAACTTCGTCTGAAGACGCCACACCCGTCGGCGACATTCCGCCGGTCGACGACGAGACTCCGGATGCGGTCGGAGCATTCCCGCGGCTGACGGACGACCAGGTCGCAACGCTCGAGGTCGGTGGCACGCGTCGATCGGTTCGCGCCGGCGAGGTGCTGATCCGTGAGGGCGCGCCCAGCCACGACTTCTTCGTCATCCTCTCCGGCAAGGTCGCGATCATCGACGAGGGCGACGTGGACGGCGAACGCCGGATACTGCGCGTGCACGGTCCCGGCCGATTCCTGGGCGAGCTCGGACTGCTGGAAGGCCAGGTGGCGTTCTTCACCGCCGAGGCGATCGAGGACGGCGAGATGCTCGTCGTCCCGGCCGCGCGGGTGCGCGAACTAGTTGCCCACGATCTCGTGCTCAGCGATCTGATCCTGCGCGCCTACCTGGTGCGCCGGCACCTGCTGATCGGACTCGGATCCGGGTTCCGGATCATCGGCTCCTGCTATTCCCCGGACACGTTGCGGCTTCGGGAGTTCGCCATGCGAAACCGACTGCCGCACAGGTGGATCGATCTGGAGCAGGACGAACGGGCGGAGCAGCTGCTGCGCAGCCTGGACATCGCCCCCGAGGACACTCCCGTCGTGATCTGGCACGGCGAGAAGGTGCTGCGCAATCCGACGAACGCCGAACTCGCCCGCATCGTCGGGCTTCCGGTCCCGGACTCGGTCCCGGACGCAGCCCAGGACGTGTGCGACCTCGTCGTGGTGGGTGCCGGACCGGCCGGTCTGGCCGCGTCCGTGTACGGCGCCTCGGACGGGTTGAACACGGTGACGCTGGAGTCGATCGCCGCCGGCGGCCAAGCCAGTACCTCCTCCCGGATCGAGAACTACCTGGGCTTCCCCGCAGGGATCTCCGGCGCCGAATTGGCCGAGCGCGCGGTGATCCAGGCCGGCAAGTTCGGCGCCCGCATCCTGGTGTCCGCCGAGGTGACCGGTTTGGGATCCGAGGACGGGCACCACGTGCTCCGGCTGGCGGACGGCGGCGCGGTCCGCGGCCGGGCCGTCGTGCTCGCCACCGGGGCGCGATACCGCAAGTTGGCAGTTCCGGGGATCGAGGCACTGGAGGGAACAAGCGTGTACTACGCCGCGACCCATCAGGAAGCGCGGATGTGCGGCACCGACCCGGTGGCCATCGTCGGCGGCGGAAACTCCGCCGGCCAGGCCACCGTCTTCCTCGCCGACCATGTCTCCCACGTCCACCTGTTCATCCGCGGCGACGACCTCGGAAAGAGCATGTCCCGATACCTGGTCGACCAGATCGAGCACCACCCGCGCGTCACCGTGCACCGGAACACCGAGATTCGTATGGTCCACGGCGAGAAATACCTCGAGGAAATCGTGGTCGAGGACAACCGCACCGGCGACCAGGACACGATCCGGGTGCACGCCCTGTTCGTCTTCATCGGGGCGACGCCGCACACCGGGTGGCTGGCCGACACGATCGCACTCGACGACCACGGCTTCGTCCTCACGGGCGTGGACGCGGCTCGCGCTCGAGGAGACGGCGACCGGCGGATCGGCGCCGGGTTGTCGAGGACGCTCGAAACCAGCCGGCCCGGCCTGTTCGCGGCGGGCGACGTCCGCCGCGGCTCGGTGAAACGGGTCGCATCCGCTGTCGGTGAAGGAGCGATGGCGGTTCGCCAAATCCATGAATACTTCGAGAGGAGCTGACGACATGCCAGTGATGGGCACCGTGAAATTTCAGCGGTTCTTCCGGGCAGCGGCTGGACTGCAGGTCGACCGGAACGACCTCAAGCGCTATACGGATTTCATCGACGACAAGATCTACGACATGATCCTCATCGGCAAAGCCTCGGCCAAGGCCAACCTGCGGGACGTGATCGAACCGTGGGACCTGCCGATCACCAAGGGGCTGCAGGAGAGCATCCACCGGTTCGAAAAACTGGACGAGGAGATCGAACTTCAACCTCTGCTCGACCAACTGACGGCCCGCCCACCGTTGGACGTGGCCCTCTCCGAGGAGACCGAGCAGCGACTGCCGCTGATCGCCGGAGGCTTGAGCGTGGCGCTGGCGCATACCTTTGTCACGGTCGAGCCGGACCGCAAGAACCCCGGCACCGCCGAATGGAACGTTGCCTTCGACATCTTCCATCTACTGCTCTGACCCCGGACCGGCGGTCCGGGGTCAGAGCAGTAGATCGCCGGGACGCGATAAGGAACTCGTCCGAAGTCACGTATTACCGGTCGTCGACCACCACACCGTGTGATCGTACGGTGCAGATTTTCATAGATGATTGAGCATCAGCGGCCACCGCGCTGTCTGTCCTTCCTCGTTCTGGACGCTTCCGGTCATGGTTGAGGGGTCCGTTCGGGGGCGTGGTGGTCACAACACCGTGAACCGTGCCGGATTCTTGCCGTGCCGGAACGGCCCGAAGGGATATCGGACCTCGTCCCACGTGGAGGCGGCAGTGGCGGGCGCCGCAGGGCGGCGACCAGACCGGCGTGCTGATCGCTGATGATCAGTCGGACACCGGACAAGTCGCGTTTCTTCAGCGAAGCGAGGAAGCCTCGGACCCGTTGCGTTCGGTCGTGCGGGCCTCGGTGCGTTCACAGCGGCCGGCGCCGATCTGTTCGGTGGCTTCGGTTTCGATCAGTTCCTGCATCACCATCCGGACCGACTCACGGATCAGATTCACTCCGTCTCCGGTGCGGAACTCGTCAAGTAGCTCGGACAGGTGAGACTCTACGTCGGAGCCGCGCCGATCGAGCTCGGCATACACAAGTTCTAACGGCAGTTGCGCCGCTTTGGGGCCATTGTCGACGAGCGGACGCCGGACGGTCGTCATGCCCGCGGCTCGCGCGCGTCGAGGGCGAGCAGGTCGGATGCCGCGACGACCGCCATCATCGGAACTCATTTGGCAGGATGTGAGGGCCGCCGGACCCTGCGCCTGACGATTTCCGCGCGATCCGCTGTTGGTCGACCTGTCCGCCGTTCGCGCACGTCATCAGGACAGTGTGAATGCCTTGTACCCGGCCGCGACGTTTTCCTCCCAGTGGTCGAAGTAGGAAGGAAGGCCGCCAGAGTAGTTGAGCATCTGGCTCGGTTTACCGGGAATGTTTGCCCCGTGATACCAAGACTTGGCCCGCGGAAAGAGCGACATGTGGAAGACTTCCTCCACGTGCGCCGTCCATGATTGCTCTGCGTCCTCGCTGGTCTCGAACCGCTGGTATCCGCCGTCGCGAACGTGGGTCAGGAAGTCGACAACGATCTCTCCCTGTACCTCCGCGCATGTGGGCCCGTTGCAGAATCCGGCTGGGCTCTGCGGGCCGTACACGAACATCAGGTTGGGGAATCCCGCAGTGGTGAGTCCCATGAAGGTATCGAGCCGCTCGGACCACTTGTGGCTCAACAGTTGATCATTGGTGCCTCGGATATCGATCGACGTGATGCCACCTCGGTTCGCGTCGAAACCTGTGGCAAAGACCAGGATGTCGAACTCGCGCAGACCGGACTTGGTCTGGACACCCGCCGGGGTGATCCGCTCGATCGGATCCTCGTTGACGTCGACGATGTCGACGTTCTCCTGGTTCACCACATCATAGAAGTTCTGCTCCAGCGAGGGTCGCTTCGTCCCGAACGGATGGGGCGGATCCATCGGGGCAAGCTTCTCAGCCTTGACCGGATCGGTGACGCGCTGATGGACCTTGTTGCGCCAGAAGTCGTACATGGTGCGGTTCGCGCGTTCATCGAGCAAGATGTCTTGATAGTTGGCGAGCCACAGCTCGAAACCGCCTGTGGCCCACATTCGTTCGTAAGTGTCAGCCCGCTCCTCGTCCGAGACTTCGAACACGCTCTTCGGGATGAAGTCCATGTCGAATCCGGCAAACGACCTCCGGCGCTGGGCGAATCGCTCGGGAAGGTTTTCCTTCAGCTTCTCCTTGAGCTGGCCTGTCAACTGTTGCTGCCGCATCGGCAGCGCAAGGTTCGGCGTCCGCTGGAAGATTGTGATCTGTTCGGCGTCCGCGGCGGCCTCCTGGGTGACCTGAACGCCACTCGACCCGGTGCCGATGATCCCCACACGTTTGCCGGCCATGTCCAGACCTTCTTGGGGCCACAACGCGGTATGGTGAGAATCACCTGCAAAGCTGTTGAGCCCGTTGATGCTGGGAATGTACGGCTTGGCACCGAATCCAGTGCAGATCACCACAGACCTGGCACGCAGCATCCGGCCCGTGGAGGTACGCACTGTCCATTGGTTCCGCTCGCCGTCGAAGTCCGCAGACGTCACCCGCGTACTGAAGATGATGTCTCGAGACAGATCGAGCTTGCGGTCGACGTATGCAAAATAGTCGCGCACACCGGACCACGACGGGTAGAGCTCATCGTAACTCCAGTCCTTCCACAGGTCCTCGCGTGAGTACTGATAGATCTGTCCGGTGCTGTCGGTTCGAGCACCCGGGTAGCAATTCCAGTACCAGATGCCCCCCAGCGAGTCACCGGCTTCGACAACCTTCACCGAAAATCCGCGTGAACGAAGTTGATCGAGTTGATACAGACCCGCGAAGCCGCCTCCGACGACGAGGACGTCCAAGACGCCGCTCGTCTCGTCGAGTTCCCTTGGATCGATCGATATCGTGGCCATGTTGCCTCCTTGAGTGAAATGCCCGGGACCCGCGCCGAGGAGCAGATCGATATGTGCCAGTCCGGCCCGTTCGTATGACCGACATCACATACGCTAGGGCCGTTCGAGAACCTGGGACTGTCCGATATCGATCCACCAGACACCCGAAGGGCGCCAGGCACGTGCACGCACGCCTCGCGTGGCGAACGGCCAATTCATCGGACGGCATCCACCATGCAACTACAGCAACATCTTTTGACCGGAACAGTGCCTGGAGCGAATCCGGACACTTCTGCCCAACTCTGCACGTAGAGCATGGAACTCAGCTCCTGTGCCGGCATCCACGCCGACCTCGTGGCACCGTACTTGCCCACCTCACCAGTGAGGGGCAGAACAGCCCTGGCCGAGGTTATGCAGTGGCGAGATGCTCGCTGCGATCGACATGACCGAGACATCGGGTGGATCAAATCTGGTCACTGAAGACGACCGGGCGGATTCGAGTGGCCGTCGCAACGCTTGCGCAATCATTGTGGCAGTCGAGCGGCGAAAGCCGTTGCCGGTGTGGCCCAGTGCAAGCTCTTGCGCGGCCGATTGTTGAGAAGGTCCTAGACCCGTCGCAGGTCGTCGATGGCGTAGGTGCGCAAGTCGGTGCTCTTGGGAAAGTACTGGCGAACCAAGCCGTTCGTGTTCTCGTTGGTACCGCGTTGCGACAGACTTCCGGGTCGGCGACATAGATGCCTTCGTCAATGAGGTGGGCAAGAAGATCAGTGGCGAGCCGTCTCGCTGCCCTGATCCCAGGTCAAGGTGCGCCGCGCGATCGGCGGCAGGTCGCCGACCGCGGTGGCCAAGGCCGCGGCGAAGTCCTCACCCCTGCGGCGATCGGGCACATGCACCAGGCGGACGAAAGGAGAGAGACACACCGGGTTCGCGCGGCCATCGGCACTGCGGAACTACCCCGGTCACAGCTGATCGGCCACCCGTGGGCTCGTCGACACTGCTGGGATTTCGTTGGCCGGTAGGCCGTGACGATGAATGGTTCTACCCGTATTCCGCGAGCGACATCACAGCCTTTGTCTCAGCGGCGCTACCGCTCTATCCAGTCGGTGTAGAAGTCAGGAAGGTCGGTGGATACGCGTCCCTTGAACTGGGGCTTCCTCTTCTCTCGGAATGCTTGGACACCTTCTCTTCCATCTCCGATACTGGTGTAGAACATGGCGAGTGAGTCGATGCGGTGAGCCTCGGCGGGGTGATCGAGAAGCGCGTTGCGGTACATCATCTGCCGGGTCAGGGCGGTCGCGACACGCGACCGACCGCGAGTGAAGCGATGTGCCAGTGCAAGCGCGGCATCGAGAAGTTCGTCCGGCGAGTGGACCGAGCGAACCAGGCCGATGTCGGCCGCGTCGGCCGCGTCGAGGATGTCGGCGGAGTACACGAGGTCGAGCGCGGTGTCGAGTCCGACGATCCTCGTCAGGAACCAGGTCGAGGCTGCTTCGGGTGTGATCCCGAGGCGGCCGAAGACAAACCCGAATCGTGCTGCTGTGGAGGCGAGTCGGGCGTCCGTGGACAACGTCAGGGTGGCTCCGATGCCCACGGCTGGGCCGTTGACGGCGGCGATCACGGGTTTGAGGCAGTCGAACACCGCAAGGGTGACCCGACCGCCGGTGTCGCGGACGCCGCGGGCAATGACCGGGTCCTGCAAGTCCCCCATATCGTGGAGGGTCGGCTCCAATGTCTCGTCGAGACCGAACACGTTGCCGTCGGTCGTGAGATCCATACCGGCGCAAAAGGCACGGCCCGAGCCGGTCACCACCACGGCGTTGACGTCGTCGTCCTCATTGACGGCCCGGAAGAGGTGCTCGAGCTCATCAGCCATGATGATGGTGAAGGCGTTGAGCGACTCCGGTCGATTCAGCGTCACGATGAGCACGCCGTCGCGCAGCTCGAGGGCGATCGTCTCGTACTCGGCATCCACGGTGCGGATCATCGGATGGCACCCGTAAGTTGGGGAAGTCTGTTCACGATCAGATCATGGGCTTGGTTGACCGTGCTGGTCACGATCTCCTCGCAGGTGAGGATCTCGTCGATCAGTCCCTGTGATTGCCCGGCCCACCACAAGCCGGCATCCACGTCACCGCCGGCCAGAACCTTCTGGCGACCGCGCACCCCGGAGGCCAGATCGGCGACGTCGTCGAATGTTGCGTTCGGAAGCGCGGAGATCTCGGAAATTCTCTCCGAGATGGAGTTGCGGGCGACGCGGGCGGTGTTGTTGAACTCTCGGAACACCAGTTGCGTGGATCGTTCGTCGTTGACGGTGATCTGGCGTTTGACGTTCTCATGGACTGTCGCCTCTGTGCTGGCGACGAATCTGGTTCCCATGTTGATTGCGCTGGCCCCCAATGCCAGAGCCGCCGCCAGGCCGGCACCGTCGGCGAATCCGCCGCTGGCGATGACGGGGATCGACAGTTTGCGGGTGGCGGCAGGGATCAGGACGAGACCGGGAACGTCGTCGTTTCCGGGATGGCCTGCACATTCGAACCCGTCGATGCTGACCGCGTCGACTCCAAGCTTCTCCGCCTTCAGCGCGTGGCGCACGGAGACGGCCTTGTGGATTACCTTGATGCCGGCGGCGGCGAAGGCGTGCAGATGGGGAGCGGGGTTGCTACCCGCCGTTTCGACGATGCCCACGCCGGAGTCGATGATGGCAGCGCGGTAGTCCTCGTAGGGAACAGGTTTGAGGGTTGGCAGGATCGTCAGGTTGACACCGAAGGGTCGGTCGGTCATGGACCGACATCTTGCGATCTCCTCGGCCAAGGCTTCGGGTGTCGGCTGGGAGAGAGCGGAGAGGAATCCGAGAGCACCCGCGTTTGCGACGGCGGCGATGAGGTCGGCAGTGCCGACCGCAGTCATGCCGCCACAGACGACGGGATGCTCCACGTCGAAGATCCGTGTGAAGGAGGTAGTGAACACCCCGGGGCTCCTTGGTCAGTTGAAATGTGAGATCAACGCCGGACCCGCTGTGGGAGACGGTTCCGCCGCGGGATCCGGAGGGTCAGGGGCGTCCGGCGTGTGGTACGTCCACTTCGGTGGCGAGCATGCGCCCCAGCCGGGTTGCGGTGCGTTCGGTCTCGTCGAAATTCGGTGCGACGCACAAGAACAGGGTGCGCCCGTCGTCGCCGCCGAGCGCGACGGCGAACACCCCGTCGGGTGCGGTGCTGACCTCGTCGAGGATTTCGCCGCCCTTGGCGATCCGCACCGCTCGGTTGTTCCCGGCATCGGCAATCCACACGGCGCCTTCGGCGTCCAGGGTCAGACCGTCGGGCACGATCGTGGCGGCCTCGAGTCGTGTGCCGACGTCGGGCTCGGCACCGAGATCTCCGTAGCCGGCCCATTCGATTCGCTCGCCGAGCGTGCCGTCCGGGTGGATGTCGAATGCCGAGATCCGATTGCCGAACAATTCGTTGACCAGCAGGGTTGAACCATCGGGAGTGATGACCATGCCGTTGGGGAATGACAGTCCGTCGGCGACGATCGAGGCGCTTCCGTCGGTGTCGACGAGGACGACAGTTGTGTGCTCGTGTGGCGCCCCACCCATGAGGTCGAATCCGAAGTTGCCCACGTAGGCCCTTCCCTGGGCGTCGACGACCATGTCGTTGGCGTGGCCACCGCATAGGTCGCGGATGTCGGCATGCTCGACGAGTGTGCCGTCCGACTCTTGACGCAGCACCTTGCGGTCCTTCATCGACACGATCAGCAACCGCCCGTCCGGCAGCCAACCGAGCCCAGAGGGTTGGTGCGGGACCGTCGCGACCAGTTCGATGCTGCCGTCGGCGTTCACGGCATTCACGGTGTGGGTGTAGAAGTCCGCAAACCAGAGACGTCCGTCATGCCAGCGGGGGCCCTCGAGGTACGAGTAGCCGTCGACAATGGTTCGCAGCGTGTATTCGGTCATGGTTGTGCCCCTTTAGATTTGGAGTCGTTTCGGGCTCGGCATTTCAAACCCGCGGTTTCCACCACTGTTGTCGGCTGAGTGATCAAACGAATGTCCGAAAATGCAACACCACGTTGAGGCAAGGGATGACTCGTTATAGGACACCTTGTGCCTGACGGGGGGTACAGGATCGGCCTATTACGTGGTCGCAGAGTTGGCATCCATCGAGGACCCGACTTGGAGCGATCTGATGAAAGGCGGTAGGACCGGTGGATGGGCTGATGATGAGTAGTCAATTGTCGGTGGCGAGGCTGCTGTGGCGCGCCGAGAACGTGAATGGCGCTCGGATCAACACGGCCTGGACTTCGGACGGGGTTCGCAGTTTCACGTACCGGGACCTGGTCTCCGACGTGAGGGATCTGGCCGGTGCGCTCGCATCGATCGGCGTGAAACGCGGGTCCCGAATCGCAACCATGGCGTGGAATACCCGTCAGCACCTGGCGGCATACTTCGCGGTCCCAGCGCTCGGGGCCGTCCTGCACACGGTAAATCACCGCATGCCGGTCGAACACATGGCCTATACGATCAACCATGTTTCAGATGAGGTTCTGATCGTCGACGAGGATCTCCTCCCGTCGGTAGAGGCGATGCGTGGTCGGATTCCCACGGTTCGTCACCTCGTCGTTGTGGGCGAACCCGGTGCGATCGATGGCTTCGACCAGGTCATTCCCTATGATCAGTTCGTTTCAGGTGCATCCACCCACGGGTCCTTCCAGGAGGTCGACGAAAACACTGCGGCGTCGATCTGCTTCACCTCGGGCACGACCGGGTTGCCCAAGGGCGTCGTCTACAGCCACCGGAGCATCGTGCTCCACGCCATGGCGATCAGCACCAAGGGCGGAGTCGAGATCGACGCAGAGCGGGCCTACCTGCTCGCCACCCAGATGTCGCACGTCAACGGCTGGGGTGTCCCCTACGCGGCGGCGCTCCAGGGCGCACGTCTGGTGCTGCCCGGACCGCACCCCACACCCGAGCGGTTCCTGGACTTGATCCATGGCGAACGGCCCGACACCTTCGTCGGCTCGCCGACGGTCGCCGCCCTCATGCGCGACGAGCACCTACGCCGTAACTGCGGCTACGACCTCTCGGAGCTGAAGACGATGTGGCTCGGAGGGCAGGTGCCGCCGGTCGCGCTGGCGCGGTGGTGGGCTGAGCAAGGCGCCCGCGTCGTAAATGGATGGGGAATGACCGAGACATCTCCGATGGGCACGTTCTCCCCCGGCGGCTCGATGCAGGGCAGGCCACTGCCGTTGTTCGAGCTCCGCGTCGTGGACGAATCCGGCTCACCACAACACTGGGATGGTCAGACCGTCGGCGAACTGGAAGTACGTTCGCCGTGGGTCGCCCGGGAATACCTGGACGATCCACGAACGCCGGACAGCTTTCGAGACGGCTGGCTCCGCACCGGCGATGTGGCGACCGTTCACCCAGATGCCGGCCTGCAGATCAAAGACCGCGAAAAGGACCTCGTCAAGAGCGGTGGGGAGTGGATCTCCTCGGTAGACCTCGAGAATGCGCTCATGCTTCATCCTGCTGTCTCGGAGGCCGCCGTCATCGCCATACCGGACGACACATGGCAGGAACGCCCCCTCGCGTGGCTCCGGCTGGACGCCGACGTGACCGACGAGGAGCTCCGGACGTTCCTGGCGACAACACTCCCCCGATTCTGGCTGCCCGATCGTTTCGTGAGAGTCGATGAGATCCCCAAGACTGCAATGGGCAAGATCGACAAAGCCGACATCAGACGACAGCATCGGGAAATCACAGGTCAGCCCGCATCGACAGACCAGGCGAGCACAGCCTCCGATGGGCGCAACCACAACGTTGCAGTCATCCCCACCAGGTCCGGTACAACGAGCGGACTGTAGCAAAACGGGACACACCCGAAGATGTGAGCCAGGTTACATTGAAAGGAGGGTCAGCTCGGAAAATCCCCTGACCAGTGATGTAAGGTGGCTATGAGTATCGACAAGGCGGGCCGCGAGCCATTGAATGAACGTGAACGATTCTGGATATCAGCGCCATCACGAGAGAGCCAGGAGTTGAGCGCCCTCCGACCCGAGATCGAGGCGTCATGGCGGCGGTGTGAAGTTATCGGCGTCTCGTCCGGCGATGGCGACCTTCCCTACACGCCGGACGTGGATCGTGACAGCCGGTTGAGGAGAGCCGCCGATCCCGTGATCGACAACCTCGTCCTACACCTGCAGGACGCGCCCGCGACCATCCTGCTGGCCGATTCCGCCGCTCAGATCGTCGACCGCAGGGCGGGCGACGCAGGGTTGCGAGCGCGTTTGGACCGCGCCTACGTGGCACCCGGTTTCCGCTATGCCGAGGAGGACACCGGCACCAACGGGATCGGCACCGCGTTGGAGGAGCGACGACCGTTCCAAGTCAGCGGTGGTGAGCACTTCCGTGAGGCGCTGCAGAGCCTGGCGTGCGTCGGTGTTCCTATCATCCATCCGATCACCCGCACCGTGGAGGGGATCCTCGACATCACCTCCAACCTGTCGGACTCCAACGCGCTGATGGGTGCCCTGGCGCAATCAGCCGTTCGCGAAATTCAGTCGCGCCTCTACGCCGAGTCCTCCGATCGCGAGCAACTGCTTCTCCAGTCCTTCCTGCAGGCCTCTCGACGCGGCTCCTCTGCAGTGGTGTCCTTGAATCAAGATGTCATCATGACCACTCCGATGGCCGCGCAGATCATCGACACGTCCGACCAGGCGCTCTTGTGGGATTGGGCATGCCGAATGCTGGCCGGCCGCGACGAGTTCATCGGGGAAGTCAGACTCGCCGACAACGTCACGGTTTCCGCAACTGCACGTAGAGTCGGAGACTCCCGAACGCCGGCGGGCATCGTCATCGAGATGCGGCCACATCCCCGCGATACGAAGAAGTCGCCCGCCCGTCAATTGGCGTCGGCGTCCCCCGTCGAAAGACGCACGGAGACTGTCAAGATTCCCGGCCGCAGTTTGTCAACGAAGCGACTGCAGACCGAACTCGAGCGACTCGCCGCAATCGACGCACCTGTGCTCGTCACCGGAGAACCCGGCGCCGGCAAGTTCTTTGCCGCGAGCGCCCTCCACCGGATGCAGGATGCCGACGGCCATTTCACCGTGTTCGACGCTGGTACCGCCTCCGTCGACCCCGACGCGTGGATTGCCGGACTGGTCAATTGGAACAAGGTCGACGGAGCCCTCATCATCCGGCATCTCGATCTCCTGCCGGAACAACTGGTCTCCAACGTCTGCGCGATCCTCAGCGAGGCCGTCGACAATCGCGCTCACATCATTGCCACCGCCGGCGAAGGGATCCGTCAAGGCCCCGCCGGACGACTGTGCGATCACTTCATGCGCCGCATAGAGATCGATCCACTGCGACATCGGTCGGAAGATATCGCCGACATCAGTATCGCCCTACTACGTAAGCACTCCCCGGACCGCACCGGCTTGCGACTGCAACCCACTGCTTTGCAACTGCTGGTCGCGCGGGACTGGCCGGGAAATGTCAGAGAGCTCGAATCGGTTCTGGCGTCCTCGCTCCTGCGGTCGATGGGCTCCGACATCGGAGTGCAGCATCTGCCCGACGGATACCGCGACGGTGATCTACGCCGCCGAAATGCCTCGACCTCACTCGAATTGGCGGAGCGTGACGCGTTACTCAGGGCACTCGTCGAGACCGACGGCAACAAACTACTGGCTGCGCAACGCCTGGGGGTAGCTCGCTCCACCCTCTACCGCAAAATGCGCGCCCTGGGAATCGACGGAAGCCGGTTCCTTCCGCAGTAGCGCCAGTCGATGACGGGACCGTGCCGATCGAGACAGAGCGTCAATCACCGGCTCGCGCCCAGGCCTCGAGCATGCGCCTCGCAATCGAGACTGCGCCGGGCAACAACACGTCCGCATCCGCCGAGCTCGTCCAATCCCCTGCAGCCAGAGCCTCCCGTACCTCTGCGCGGGTGCACCAGAGAGCTTCGCCGATCTCGCCATCCATGAAGACGAGCTCGTCTCGGGGATCGGCCGTGGCATGGAATCCGAGCATGAGGGAGCGCGGGAAGGGCCAGGGCTGACTTCCGACGTAGACCACGTCGGAGACGACGAGACCGACCTCCTCCGCAACTTCCCGTGCCACACAGCTTTCCAGAGACTCGCCCGCCTCGACGAAGCCCGCCAGCGTCGAGAAGTTCCGTGCCGGCCAGTTCGCCTGACGCGCCAGCAGTACTCGGTCTGCCCCGTCGTGCACCAGACAAATGATCGCGGGATCGGTACGCGGATATTCCTCCCGGCCGCACGCCGTGCACACGCGCATCCAACCACCCGAGGTGATCGTTGTCGGCGCCCCATCCCGCGCGCAGAAATGGGCGTCGTCCTGCCACGTCAGCAATGCCAACGCTGTGACATACCGGTCGGCGTCAGCAGCATCGAGGAGTGCTCCGTGTGAGCGCAGGTCACCGAGCTCGACCAAGGTTCCCGCAGAGGAATTGTCAGCGAGGAACTCGTCCCGCACCGCCCACTCGTGAACCGTGCCACAGACGCCGAGCAGCACGGCGCGCGCGGGAGGCTCGGAGTAGAGGTCGACGGCCGGTTCCAGCATCAGTTGTCTGTCGACAAGCCGGACCTGACCGCGACCGTTCACGCGAAGTATTCGGGCATCCGGCCACGCCTCCACCCACGCAGCCGCGTCGTCACGCACAGAGACGGGACGGCTCAGGGCACCACGTGACGGGGCCTGCCCGCTGTGTTCGACACTCACCACTGGATCACAACTTTCGGAAACGAGCGACACTGTCGACCGGACCGTCGTTCGACGGTCCGGTCGCGCCTATCGCGAGGCGAATTCGATCTGAACGGACGAATACGATTCGGCCATCACCGAGATGAATTCCTGGACGAGGCGCACATGATCGGGATGCGCCAGGTATGTGCGAAAGTCGGGAACGTCTTCGAAGGTCGCGGAGATTGCGTAGTCGCCGCTGCCGGGCTTGAGGGCCAGATCCCTTCCGTAACGGTATTCCACGACCTCCGGAATCTTCTCCGAGACTGCGCTCAGAGCTTCGTGAAAGGACTCAATGTGCTCGTCACTGATGTCCTGCTTCCATTTGAATGTCACAACGTGATTCAACATGGTGAGAATCCTCCCTGGATTCGTGATTCGAACGTGGCATGTCGGAACCCGGATTGCGTTCCCGGTCAGATCAGTACAGAGATTGCTCCGACAACGCCACCGTCTCCGGAGCGTTCTCCACCATGGGGTAGTGCCCGGCTTTGCCCTGAACGGTCTTCAGGTTCCCGTTCTTCAAGGCCGCCAACGTGTCCCCGAGGTAGTCGGCGGTAACGAACGGGTCGCTCTCACCCACGATCAGGGTGGTAGGCCCTTCGTAGGTGCCCATCCGGTCGAGGAAGTCGGGACTGGTCCAGTTCTTCAGGTAGGACTCCCAGGTTGCCTGGTCCATCGTCGAGCGGTTGCGGTCGACGAGGTTCTTCAGATCTGTCTCGTCGATGTGTGGTGCCAGTGCGCCACGGATGGCTGCACCCGGGTCTGCCCAGGCCCCGGCGAAGGAACCGTAGGTCGCTTCGTCGAGAGGGGTACCTGCCGGGGAGACGGGCGTCAGTGCGACGACCGAGGTCACGCGTTCAGGTGCGAGGGTCGCCACCCGAAGCGCTGTGGTGCCCCCCATCGAATGTCCGAGAACGGAAAAGGTCGACCATCCGAGCTGATCGGCGGCGTCGAGGGCGACCGCGGCCATCCCGTCGATTCCGTCGGCCGGTGCTTCGGGCCGGTTGACCCCGTATCCCGGAAAGTCGAGGTACGCGTAGGTGAAGCGGGACTGATCCGTCCGGGCTCGGGCGGTGAGCCATACGCTGCTGTCCAGCGCCCAGCCGTGCAACACCAGGATCCGATGGTCACCGCTTCCTTCGATCGCTGCAATCGCGTTCACTGCCGTTCCTCTCTGTCGGCGACGCTGAAATTCCAGCCGTCTGTTGATCACTCCGAATCAAACTAGAACCGCAGGGCGTCGGCGTGTCCGATTGTGAAACACACGCCTGTGACACCGGGGGCGCGGATGCGTGTGTGATTTTCGGACACTCCCCGCGCCGAACGCACCCATAGTGTGGCTCCACCTGCCGGCTGAACAGACTTGCTCATGACATGAAGGAGAACACCATGGCACTCGATCCTGCGGTCAAGAATTTGATAGACACTTTGAACGAGCAGGGACTGAAGTCGTTCGAGCAGATGAGCATTGCTGAAGTCCGTGAGGTCGTCGAGTCCTTCAGCGGCCTCCAGGCACCGAAGGCGGACGTCGCTCGTGTCGTCGACACGGTCTACCCCGGCCCCGGTGGCGACCAGGCAGTGCGTCTCTACATCCCGGAGTCCGAAACACCTCTGCCGATCGTGGTGTACATCCACGGCGGTGGCTGGGTCGCCGGCAGCCTCGACGTCACCGAGCAGCCATGTCGCGCGCTCGCCGCCGATGCGAAAGTCGTCGTGGCTGCACTGAGTTACCGGCTGGCTCCCGAGCACAAGTTTCCTGCCGCACCCGAAGATGCGTTCGCCGGACTGAACTGGGTCGTCGAGCACGCAGCCGACTTCGGTGGCGACGGCACGCGCGTAGCCGTCATGGGTGACAGCGCCGGAGGCAACCTGGCCGCGGTCACAGCCCTCCGGGCACGCGACACCGGCGCCCCGGCACTGCGCGCTCAGGTATTGATCTATCCGGTCATCGACGGCACGGCACGATTCCCGTCGCGCGAGGAGAACGCCGAGGGGTACTTGGTCACCACGGCAGCCATCGACTGGTTCTGGGAGCAGTACCTGGCCACCCCGGAAGACGCCGAGAATCCGTACGCCTCCCCGGCCAAGGCCGCGGATCTGTCGGGGCTTCCCTCCACTCTGCTGTTGCTCAACGAATACGAGGTCACTCGGGACGAGGGCGTGGACTACGGCCGGAGGTTGGCCGACCAGGGCGTCCCCGTGCAGGTCGAACTGTATGAAGGCCTTGTCCATGCCGTGTACTGGATGACCGGTGCCATTCCACGCAGCGCTGAACTGCACGGTGCCGTCGTCGAATTCCTCGGCAAGCAGTTCGCCGGCTGACCACGGTGCCCCGGGTCGGCTGCATTACGGCCGTACGCTGCGATCGGACCAACTCCGGGCACCTTGCTCCAAGAGCGCGACCAGCCTGTCGCGCTCCTTCGTGATCACGGTGTGTGGTGCGATGACACCGACGGCGGCGACGGTCTTGCCGTTCTCACGAACCGCGACCGAGACACCGTCGCCGTCGGTCGACTCGTTGGGGGAGGCGCAGATTCCGGTCTGTTCGATCTCCGGTAGGGCAGCGAAGAACCGCTCGACAGTGTCGCGATCCTCGTCGGGCAGAGTCTGGATGTACGCCCAGAGGTCACGCTTCTCCATCCCGGCAAGCAGTATCCAGCCGCCGGAGGTTCGGATGAGCGATCGCCTCACGTAGTTCTCGGCGAGGTACGCGAACCGTGGGTCGGAAGAGCAGTAGTCGACGTAGAAGATGTTCGGACCGACGGCGATCGACAGCACGGTCGTCAAGCCGGAACTCGCGTGGACGTCTTCGAGGTCGGCGTGCGTGACCGTCGAGACGGGCTGCCGCCCAGCGAGGCGGTTGAGTAGATACGGGGCACTGCCGAGCGAGTACCGTCGCTCGTGCTCCTCGAGATAACCCGTCGCAACGAGGCCGTTGACGAGACCTTGCGTCGAACTAATCGGCGCGTCGAGCTCTTTGGCCATCCCACTCAAGGTGAGTCCGGTGCGGGATCGGGCTACGAGCTCGAGAATCGCAGCAATGCGGTCCACGGTTCGATGGCGACTGCGGCCTCGAACATTGAGGGCGTCCTCTGGTTGCATCACGGCACATTCTCCCTACGGGCACTGCTCCATCCGAGCGGTCACCACCACTCTATCTTACTTATATCTGTAATCGACTCCTATATTGCGGAAAACTGCTCCGACTGACATAGTCCTTGAAGTGCTTCCTGTCACAGCGAAAGAGTCGTTATGCCGCATACGTCATCGCCGACAAGGTCGTCGGGCGCTACATCGTCATCGCCGTCCTCGTCGCCGCGATGGAGAAGAACCGTACGGCCTCGGCCAGGAGGTCGACGTGCCGATGGTCGATGCCGTACTCGGCGAAGAACTGGAACGACTTCTTCATCATCGCCGGCCGCGCCGATCTGGTGAACAACCCCGCTACGCCTCGGTGAACGACCGCCACACCCACATGGGCGAACTTCTCTCGGCGATCCGTGAGGCCGTCCCGAGCCGGACCACGCGGGAATAGTTGGACTTGTGTCAGACACAGGGAATTCCCGCGTCCGACCTACTCGATCTCGCCCACGCACACGAGAACGCCTACGTCCTGGACCAGGGATTGATCACCAAGCTTGAACACCCCACCGAAGGCGAGTATTACGCCACCCGCACTCCGTTCGCGATGTCGCGCACACCGATTTCGTTCAGCCGACACGCTCCCTTGCTCGGTGAGGACACCTTCACGATCCTCGAAGATCTCGGTTACTCCGCCGACCGCGTCCATGCGCTGGCCGATGCATCCGTCGTGACGGCGACCTCGCCTCAGGCCACCTCCTCCTGAATGAAAGAAACATCATGACCAACCTCAGACTGGTGCCCCCGGTCTCCAGTGACCCACACGCCATGGACGACTTGCGGACCGAAGTCCGTGAGTTTCTTGCCGAGCAACTCAGTGAAGGCAAGATCGGCCGACAGGTCGACTCCTGGTTGACCGGCTGGGACGAAGACTTCACACGTGCATTGGCCGCCCGCGGATGGCTCGGCATGACCGTGCCGGCCGAGTACGGCGGCCACGGTCGCCGCCACCTCGAACGGTTCGTCGTCACCGAAGAGTTGCTCGCCGCTGGCGCCCCCGTCGCCGCCCACTGGATCGCCGACCGGCAGATCGTCCCGTCGCTGCTGAAGTACGGCACCGAGGTCCAGAAGCACAAGTTCTTGCCGGCGATCACGCGCGGAGAATGCTATTTCGGTATCGGTATGAGCGAGCCGGATTCGGGGTCCGACTTGGCAAGTGTGCGCACAAAGGCCACCCGAGTGGACGGAGGGTGGTCCATTACCGGAGTGAAGGTCTGGACCTCCGGTGCTCATCGCGCTGACGCGTTCATCTGCCTTGCCCGCACCGCCCAACTCGATCCGGCACATCGACACGATGGCCTCAGCCAGTTCATCGTCGATCTGCACGCCCCCGGAGTCGACATCCGGCCGATCGTGTCGATGAACGGGCAGCACCACTTCAACGAGGTCCTCCTCGACGAGGTCCTCGTCGAGGACGAGATGGTCTTCGGCACCATCGACAACGGGTGGCAGCAGGTCACCTCGGAACTCAGCTTCGAACGCAGCGGCCCGGAGCGATTCCTGTCGACGTTCGTCCTGCTCGCGAAGACCGCCGAACAGATGAAGCAGGGAACCTTGCCGCGGCATTCGAATCTGGGCCGGTATTTCGGACGGATCGCCGGTCTGCACCAGATGTCGACCGCAGTGGCGGGCGCACTCGAGCGCCACGAGCCCGCCGACACCGCCGCAGCCGTGGTCAAGGTCCTCGGGACGTCCACCGAAGGCGACATAGCCGACTTCGCCGACCTCCTCACCGATGAATCTTCGGCTACTGGTTACGCCTCGATGCTCGAGGACGCCATCGTCCAACGCCCGGGATTTACTCTGCGGGGCGGCACCAACGAAGTTCTGCGCGGCGTGATCGCGCGGGGATTGGGGATGCGCTGATGTACGCACCAACCACGGTCGACGCGGACCTCACCGACATGATGTCCGCGGTCTTTTCCGCTCACCGGGAACGGAACGGGCCCGAGAACGGTATGGCCACGTGCGATCCCTCCCTGTGGGCACAACTCGACGAACTGGGTCTTGTCCGGCTGACCGGCCGCGAAGAGACCGGCGGCAGCGGCGCAGGCTGGTACGAGGCCGCGGAACTCTTGCGCGCCGCGGCATCGCACGGGGTCCGGATTCCTCTCGCCGAACACGACCTGCTCGCCGGTTGGCTCCTCGAAGAGGCCGGCCTACCGATGGACGATGCGCGCCTCACCGCATGCGTACTCGACGAGAAAGGCGTCGCCCGCGGCGTGCCGTGGGCGTCCCAGGCAGACAAGATCGTCACGGTCTGGCGGAAGAACGACACGTACGTCGTCGCCGACCTCGAGTCAACCTTCTTCGACATCACCTCCGGGTCCAACCTCGCCGACGAACCCCGCGACGTCGTTTCCGCGGACACGATCGCATTGTCGGGCACCGCAGTGTCGGACTCGGTGATCCGACAACTCTTTCTGCGGGGCGCCCTCATCCGAGCGCTGCAGGTGTGTGCCGCCCTCGACCGCATCCTCGATCTCTCCGTCGCCCACACCACCGAACGAGTGCAATTCGGACGCCCACTGGCCAGGTTTCAATCCGTGCAGAACCTGGTGGCTGACATGGCAGCCGAAGCTTCCCTCGCCCGAACAGCGACCGAAGCAGCACTGACGGAAGCGGTCCGCACACAGTGGTCGAGTGAGAACCTCGAACTCCTCATTGCCGTCGCCCGGTCGTGTGCTGGACACGCGGCATCGGTCGTCGTCCGTAACGCACACCAGGTGCACGGTGCGATCGGCACCACCCGCGAGCACAGGCTGCACGAATTCACCAAACCCGCCCTGGCGTGGCGCTCGGAATTCGGATCCGTCCACTACTGGGACGACACCTTGACTACCGCCGCTCTCGAAGCAGGTTGCGAGAATATCTGGGGCCTCATCACCCGCTGAAGTGCCCAGGCGCCACCAGAAGGGGCACCAGTTTCGCGAGCAGACCTGAAAGAAGAACTCCGTGGAAGCATCCAATTCGCATCCACGGAGTTCTTCGGTTTCTCGGGCACGTCACTCGCCGGTGAAGGCGGCAGTTCTCTTCTCCATGAAGGCGTTGACTGCCTCCGTGTGATCGGTCGTCTGCTGAACCAGCGCCTGCATGGCAGCGGACAATTCGAGGAGACTGTCGAGGCTTTGGTGCTGTCCCTCGCGGAGGAGCCTCTTGGCCATCCGTACCGAGTGTGGCGGATTGGCGGCCACCCGGCCGGCGAGCGCACGAGCTTCGTCGAGCAGCTTGTCCGGCGCAACGACACTGGAGACCAATCCCCACTCGAGTGCCTTGACCGCGTCGACGCGGTCGCCCGTCAAGATCATCTCTGCCGCCCGCGCCATCCCGACGGCCTTGGGCAGCAGCCACGCGCCACCGTCACCCGGGATGATTCCCAGCTTGACGAAGCTCTCTGCAAAGAAGGCCTTACTGCTGGCAATGCGAAGGTCGCACATGAGGGCGAGGTCGCATCCGGCACCGATTGCAGGACCGTTCACTGCTGCGATGAGAGGTACGTCGCAGTTGTACATGATCCGCGGAATCCGTTGTATCCCAGCCCTGTAGCCATCCCGCTGTTCGTGAGGCTTCCCCCCGAACAATCCGCGACGATTCGCCATGTCCTTGACGTTGCCGCCGGCGGAAAACGTTGAACCGGCACCGGTGACGATGACAGCTCGCACACCGTAGTCGGCATTGACGGCCTCGACGCAGGCGACCAATGCGTCGACCACTTCCATCCCGGAAATAGGATTGCTCTGCGCGGGCCGATTAATCGTCCATGTCTCGATGAACCCGTCGCGTTGGACGAGGACTGGACTATCCATGGGTGTATTTCCCCTAACTTCACTGCGGATCGATCGTTCGACTGGTACCCGACCGGCACGCGAACGAACTCGTCGGCGGCGGTACAGACCCGTGTAGACCGCCGCCGACGAACACCTTCACCTCTTGCCGCCGAGAACCTTCGCGTTCATACGCACACAGCGCAGGCGGAGTTCATGCAAGGCCCAACTTGGGTCGCAGCCACTGGGCAATCCGGCTCAACGCTTGATCCGCCTCGGGCGCCCGCCCCGCGTTGAAGTGAAATACATGCTGTTGCTCATCGACCACGTCGAGCACGACCTCGCCACTCATCTTCTCGATCAATTCGGCCAACCGACGTGAGTCGTCCAGCAGCGTCTCATAGCCTCCGACCGATACGTACACCGGAGGGAAATCGGTGAAGTCGTTGAGCAGTGGGTTCGCCCGCGGGTCCGTTGCATCTGCGGGTTCTGAGAGAAACATCTCCCGCATCATTTCCAGAACCGCCCGCTTGGCCAATACGTCGACCGCGTCGTTCGATTCGACCGTCAACCCCTTGATCTCCATATCCAGCCACGGCGAAAGCGTGACGACGGCAGCAGGAGTGGGAAGTTCCGAGCTCGCGAGTTCGAACGCTGTCGAGATCGCGAGGTTGGCACCCGCCGAGTCGCCGACAGTCGCCGTGTACTCCGCCTTGTAACCTTGCGTGCGGAGCCACTTGTGGACGGCCATGCAGTCTTCGAGTTGGGCCGGGTGCTTGTGCTCCGGCGCGAGCCGATAGTCCACGATCAGGGCGTGAACACCCGCCAGTTTGGCGAGGTGTGCCGCGAGCTTGCGGTGTGAGAACCGTGAACCTGTCACGAACCCGCCACCGTGGGTAAAGACGATCACGCGGTCCTCGGCGGCCCCCAAAGGCTTCGCCCACGTTGCCGGCACACCGTTGGCTGTCACTTCCTCATAGGTGACGTCGATGGGTTCGATGGTCGGAAGATGCCACTCTTCGAACATATCTCGCTGACTGGCGAGGTCCATTCCTTCGGACCGGGTAAGCCACGAAGCGTACAGGTCGTTGAGGAACAGGGATTCTTTGCTCACGGACACGTGTTGCTCACTTTCATCACTACTCGAGGGAGGCAAATTGACTGTTCAGGAAAGCGTGAAGCCCTTGTATCCCGCACACACGATCTCGTCCCACTTGGCCAGGTAGAGGGGAAGACCACCGGGGTAGTTCAGCAACTGCCGCGGCTTACCCGGGACGTTGGCACCCATGTACCAGGAGTCGGCTTTGTCGTAGAGCGCCTCGGTCGTCAGCTCGGCGACGTGATCGGACCAGGCAGCATCCGCGTCCGCCTCGGACTCGATACGGTTCAATCCGTTGTCCCGCATGTAGTCGATGGTGTCGACGATGAGGTCACCTTGGATCTCGGCGCAGCTTGGCCCGTTGCAGAAGCCCGACGGGCTCAGTGGTCCGTAGAGGAACAGCAGGTTGGGGAATCCTGCCGTTGCGACCCCGAGGTTTGCCCGCACACCGTTCGACCACTTGTCCCTGAGCAACGTACCGTCGGTGCCGCGAATATCGATGGCGGTCAGGCCACCGGTGACGGCATCGAAGCCCGTTGCATAGACGATGATGTCGAACTCGTGCTCTTCCGATGTGGTCTTCAGTCCGGTGGGCGTGATCGTCTCGATCGGGTCCTCGTGCAGATCGACGAGACGCACGTTGTCCTGGTTGAAGATGTCGTAGTACGTCTGCTCCAGCGAGGGGCGCTTCACACCGAAGGGGTACGCCTTCGTCGTCGGCGCCAGCTTCTCGGCGATGACCGGGTCCTTGATCCGGGCACGCGTCCGGTCCCGCCAGAACTCGTAGGCCGTGTCGTTTGCGTCATCGTCGACGAAGACGTCTTGGTACGTTCCGAGCCAGAACTCGAAACCGTACTCCCACAGTCGCTCATAAGTGGTGGTTCGCTCCTCGTCGCTCACCTCGAGGGCTGACTTGGGAATGAAGTCGAAGTCGAAGCCGGAGAATGACGCCGCACGACGACTGAATCTGTCCGCCAGATCGGACTTGATCTTCGCGTTGTCCTCATCGGTGAGCTGGCGCTGTCGCATCGGGAGCGCCTGAACGGGGGTGCGCTGGAAGATGGTCAGCTGTACGGCTTCCTTCGACGCCTCCTGAGCGACCTGCACACCGCTGGCGCCGGTACCGATGATGGCGATTCGCTTTCCTGCGAAATCGATTCCGCCTTCAGGCCACAAACCGGTGTGGTGGTTGATCCCTGCGAAGCTGTCCATTCCCGCGAGCTTCGGGAAGATCGGCTTTGCCGCGAATCCGGTGCACAGAACGAAGTACTTGCAGACGAAAGTGCTTCCGTTCTCCGCGGTCACGGTCCAGGTGTTCGCCGTATCGTCGAACTCGGCGGAAGCGACCCGAGTGTTGTAGTAGATGTCCTTGCTCAGATCGAGCTTCGCGTCGACGTACTTGAAGTAGCGGCGCAGTTCGTCACCTCCGGGGTAGAGCTCGGAGAACGCGAATTCATCCCATAGGTCGGGGCGCGTGAACTGGTAGATGGGACCTTCGCTGTCCACTCGGGCACCCGGGTAGCGGTTCCAGTGCCAGATTCCGCCCAGACCCTCACCCGCCTCGACTACTTTCACCGAATAGCCTCGACTCCGCAGATTTTCGAGCTGGTACAGCCCGGCGAATCCGGCTCCCACAACGAGAACGTCGAGTACTTCGGTCACGGCTGGTGCGGCAGTGCTCATGTTGGTCTCCTCTTGATGCCGAGGGCTACTTGGGGTTTGTCGATTGCGCTCTGTGTCGCAGACTGTGAGCCGCTGAATGCGGAAGCTCGTCCGGTGCAGCTTCTAGGTCCAGCGGACATACGCAGTCTTGGTGGTTGTGAAGAAAGTACGTGCGGCCTTGCCCTGTTCTCTGCTCATGCTGCTCGAGCCTTTGAGGCCACCGAACGGCACATGTGGCTCGACACTGCTCGTCTCGCGATTGACGTGCACCAACCCCGATTGTGTGCGCCGGATGAAGGTCATCGCCGTCGCGATGTCTCTGGTGAACACTCCAGAGGACAGGCCGTAGTCCGTGTCGTTTGCGGCCTTCAGCGCACCGTCGAATCCATCGACCTCCTGCACGGTCACGACTGGCCCGAAGATCTCGTCCCTGACGAGCCTGCTCGCCTCCGACACTCCGGCCAGGACTGTTGGTGCGATATAGCAAGTGTCGGAATCGAACTCCCTCCCCGTAAGGAACTCGGCGCTCTCGTCGCGGGCGAGTCGCAGGTATCCGGCCACCGTGTCACGTTGCTCCACCGAGGCAAGGGGCCCGATGTCGGTGGCTTCGTCGTACGGATCACCGACGACGAGCGCGTCAGCGTGCTTCACCAGCAGTTCTCGTAGTCTGGGAGCGACGGTGCGGTCGACGTAGACCCGGCTCGTCGCTGTGCAGCGCTGTCCGGTGTGGAGCATCGCGCTCTTCACGATCTGTAGCGCTGCATCCTCGACATCGGCGTCGGCGAGAACAATGGACGGGTTCTTGCCGCCCAGCTCGAGCTGGACCTTGACGTTGCGATCGGCGACGGCCTGACGTAGTCGCGACCCGACTGCACCCGAACCGGTGAATGTCAAGGCTGCGAGTCGCGCGTTCCCGGTGAGTGCCGCCGAAAGCGTTCTACCGCTGCCTGTCACCAGATTGAGGACACCCGCGGGCAACCCGGCTTCTGCGAGGATCCGCGTCAGGAACACTGCGGATCCGCAGGCCGGTTCGGCGGGCTTCCACACAACTGCGTTCCCGAAACCTATTGCCGCCGCGATTTTCCATGCCGGAAGCGCGAAGGGGAAGTTCCACGGTGTGATTGCACAAACGACGCCGAGCGGCTCCTCCACCGTCATCAGCATCGTGTGTGAATCAGCACTGGGGTACGTCTCCCCACTGGGCTGCAGGATCTCACCGGCGTAGTAGCGGAGAATGGCGACACTTCGCAGGACCTCGGCGCGTGCGTCGCGGATCGCCTTCCCCATGTCCGCAGTGATCGTCAGGGCAGCGTCGTCAACGCGGCTTTCCAGAAGGTCAGCGGCAGAACGAAGAAAGTCCGACCGCTGAATCGCTGTCGTCTCGGACCACGCTGGTTGAGCACCGGCGGCGGCCGCATACGCACTCTCGACATTGCCGGGAGTCGCCGAAGCGTAGATTCCCGTCACGCGGCGGAGATCGGAGGGATCTACCCGCTCGAAAGTGTCGGTGGCAGCACTCCATCGACCTGCGATAAACAACGTTCTCCCGTCGGCGATCGACGACGACAATGCTGGGTGGTCCACGTTTATGGACATCTTTGTTCCCCGATCTGTGTAGGCGCAGAATTGGTTTGGAAGTTCACCACCCGGCGCGGAGTTGACTTGCCTGATCAGTCGTCCGCGCTGTGCGGCAGGCGTGCCAGTACGAAAACCTTTCTCGGCAGTTCTGTAGTCGAGAGGAAGTGGAAAAATTCGCTCTCTGGTCCTCAAAAGTCTTGCACTCAGCGCGTTTTGAAGACTTACAGGCATCAGACTCGCTGCTGCCTGACGCTTTTGGCCGGCACCCCGGACTGACATCGCCCACCCAGCGACTCGACCTTCACGACATCCGCTCCCTGTTCGCAAATCTACTGCGGCGTAGGGAATCGAATCGCTGCGATGGCGATGGCCAGCGGGCCGTCCGACGGTCCGGCCACCTTGCAACCCACTTCAGAAACGACTACCCAAAGTGACCTGGAACACCTCGCAGGGCAAGCATGACACCCAAACCCTAAAACCACAATAGGGGAATAGTTTACTTATATAAGAAGGTTCGGGCTTGTGTCGAGCGGGAAAATGCACGACAAAACCTAGCGGGATCGAGGTGATGGGCGGCGTAGATGGTCGATCCTGACGGCATACCCGCGCTCCCCTTACAACCTTGCGTAACATATTCTTGGGGACGCACGCGCGCCAATCTGCCTTGACCGCAAAGACTTCGAAGTCTGGACTTCACATGCAGGCATGCCCGTCACCGCAGTTCCGACGTCGTTTGTCAAGCGGGAAGGGTGCGGGTTGGCAGCGGTCACCTTCGCTGGAGCTACAGCACAAGTCGGGAGCGTAGGTTGAGAGATCAACCGTCATAGAAGTATGAGGTAACTTTACTGCCGCGGCTTGAAACTCACTGTTCGCAGTTGAACGCAATCGTGCTTGTATGGACCACATATCGCAGATTCAGGCCCTGGATCGGACCACACCGACGCTGTCGATGCGGATCGGCTCGGGCGGGAAGCACACTCACGACTACGCCCGACACCGCACCTTCACCCTGTTCTCCGCCCCGGACATCACCACCGGCACGGTCACCGAGCTGCGCAGCCCGCGACATCACCGTCAGGTTTCCTCGTCTTCCTCAAACACATCGCCGGCGCCCGGCCGGAGCGAAAGCTGCATCTGGTGACGGACAACTACGCCACCCACGAGAAGTCCGAAGTCCGGGCGTGGCCGGCCGAAAGTCTTCGTATTCATGGCATCTCACCCCCGCCCCGGCATCATGGATGAGGCTTGTGGAGGTGTTGGTTCGGAATAAGAACGGCAGGCCATCCACCGCGGACTTTGCGGCTCCGTCACGGAGCTGAACACCGAGATCCGCGCCTTCATCAACGGATGGAGCACCCGCTGTGCGCCGTTCGTCTAGACCAACACCGCCAACCAAGTACTTACCGAAGGAAAACCGTGAAGATACCTCGACAACGAGCCACCAGGGACTGAGCGGGCCGCATTGTCATTAGATGCCGACGAGAGGGCCTATGACTGGATTCCATTGGTAAATGCGCTGCTCTACGACCACACCCTGCTTGACGTAAGGATCCTCCGCAAGCAAGGAACGCAAAGCGTCTTCGCCGGCCGCTTGGAATACCAGTAGGGCTCCGGCGCCGTCGGCCCAGGCGCCGGCCTCCTGCAGCATGCCTCGGGCAGCGGCATCCTTGACGAAAATCAGGTGTTCGGCATGCGCAGCCTCTTTGACAGAGGCATCGGTGGTATACGACCAGATCACAGCAAACAAGGCCATGGTCACTCCTCGAGCGGGGGAAAGAAACGGTTCCGAACATGCACACGGATTGCGCACCTGGGAAGGTTAGAAGTACGGATGAGGTGACTCGTGTCCCATTTCGCAACACTGGGTCTTCTTGAAGATGATTTTTAAATCGGAATCGGATCTGACCGGCGTGTCGTAAACCAATGAAGGCGGCCATCGCATGACTCTTCGAGAGACCTGCCGAAGTCGCCCAGCCCACGGAGATAGCTGGCCGGGACGCCGTAAGACCAGTCCCCATCCCCCCGCCCAGCGGCGGACGGGTCAGCGTGAGGCGGGCGCGCAGGTCATCGAGGACTCGCCGGACGGAGGGCTGGCAGTGGGCTCCAAAAGGGAAGGCATGTGGGGTAGTCACGGCGTGGTTCCCTACGAAGTGAGGCAAGGTGCCGTCAGCCCTGTTGGCTGCGACTCGACCACCTTGGCACCGGCCGGCGGTGAGCAGACTGCGTCGCTCGGTAGTAGGGGAATACGGCCCAGCTGTGAGCAAGCCAGTTCCCCGGCAGACCTGGGATCTCGACACAAGACAACTCCCGCAGCCGGACCCCACAAGATTTTGTCAGCACGTCTTGAAAGATCACGAATCCCGTCTGCGCGGCGACCGGACCGATCGCATTCCGGGCTCCAGCAATCTGAGCTTCTCGGATGCTTTGCGGCGCCTCTTGCAGTGGAAACGTTTATGTTACGCGCAGTACGATGCGTAACTTCGAGAGCAACGACATTTGGATCTCGTGCATAGGCGCCGATTCAGATTTTGCGGCAGAGCGCCAAACTATCTTGTATCGTTTCTATGCGGGTCGCATTCTGCCGACCCCGAGAAGCCTGAGGAGAACCGACAGTGGCTGCGCCTGTGCGATTGATCATCGATACAGATCCAGGAATCGACGATGCGCTGGCGCTGGCGCTGGCGGTGACGAGCCCAGAGGTCGATCTGCTTGCCGTCACCACGGTCGCGGGAAACGCTCCGGTCGAGGAAGCGACCGACAACGCGCTGCGGCTGCTGCGCGCACTCGGGAGGGAAGACGTTCCGGTCGCGGCAGGCGCAACGCGCGCGCTCGTTCGCATCGGGATGCACAACCAGCCGTCACCGCACGGCGAGAACGGGCTGGGCGGCGTCGAACTTCCTGCGCCGACCCGATCGTTGTCCGAGGAACACGCCGTCGGACTCCTCGCGTCGGTGCTCCGTGAGGCCGCACCGCGGTCCGTGACGATCGCGGCGATCGGTCCGTTGACCAACATCGCCCTGCTCGTCGCCATGCACCCCGAGTTGATCGACCGGATCGACAAGCTGGTGATCATGGGAGGGAGCACCGGCCGGGGCAACATCACGCCGGTTGCGGAATTCAACATCTGGTCCGACCCCGAGGCAGCGCAACGTGTCTTCGCATGTTCGCACCTCGAAACCTGGCTGCTGGGACTCGATGTCACGCGACGTTCGACTCTGGACGAGACAGCGCTCGCAATACTCGAGGCGCGGTCACATACCGGGTCACTCCTCGCAACGATGATCCGAGGCTACGGCGACATTCAGGCGGACGGCTGGCCCATGCACGACGCCTTGGTGATCGCAACGATCGTCGACCCTGCGATCGTTCGATTGCAGACCGCGACAGTCGAAGTCGAGACCGGTGTCGGTGTCGGTCGCGGACAGACGGTGTGCACGCTGTCGGGCTCTCTCACCACCGCCGTAGGGAGTGCCACGCCGGGTACACGTCTGGCGGTCGATCTGGATGTCGACCGATTCCGTGCCCTCGTGCTCACCCGCGTCGCCGGTCTCGCTGTGGCACCGGCCTGAAGAGGCCGAGCGACGGCGCGTTACGGACACTGCAAAGGGCTGCCGGTGGGCAGACGCTCGTGCGAGCTCACAATTCTACGAGCGCCCCCGCCACATCTGCGGGCGGACGGACATGCCGAGGTCGGGTGGGGTAGCCGATCGCCACGGCGCCGAGCGGCTTCCAGTTCGACGGCAGACCCAATTCCGTGCGAACGATCTCCGGCGCAAAGATGGTGGATCCGATCCAACAACTGCCCACTTCCCTTGCGGCGAGGGAAACCAGGAGTCCTTGCACCGCCGCGCCGACGGCCACGGTGAACATCGTCGACTCAGCGCACCGACGGTGGGCGTCCGGGTAGTCGTGGGCACCGTCCGGTACACAGAACGGGACGATGACTTCCGGGGCGTCGAACAAAATGCTGCCACGGGCGATTCGCCGCTCCACCCGCTCCGGGGACAAGCCGTCGGCGGTCAGATCGATCCGCCACTGCTCGCGCATCGCGGCGAGGAGTCTTGCGCGTACCTCGTGCGACCGCAGCCATACAAATCGCACGGGATGTGTGTGGTGCGGGGCTGGTGCCGTCAGGGATTCGGCGACCGCCTGCGTGATCAGCTCTGGGTGAACCGGCCTGCCGCTGAAAGCGCGAACCGAATGCCGCAGCAACTGAGCCTCACCGCGGCCCTGTGCCAGCGCCTCAGCGGTGCCGAGCCAGAACAAGTCCTCATGGCCGGAACGCAGCAGATCGGTTGCACCTGACCCGTCGTCGGATGATTTCAGTCCCCGAATAACAGCGACGGGGATTCCCGCCACCTTGCCTTTCACCAGATCGGCGGCGGCCGCGAGTTCGTCGGCCACTGCCACCTCGGTTACCTCCAGCACGTTGCCCTGCGCGTCCCTGGTACCGGCGTAGCCGTGGAGAACCGCGATGCCCGCGCTGCCGATCGCCGCGTCGGTTTGTCCCCGTCGCCACGCGCGGCCCATCGTGTCCGTGATGATCACCGCCACGCTGACACCGAGCAGATGCTGCAACCCTGACCGAATCGACTGCGCGCTCTCATCGGGGTTCTCGGGTAGTAGTGCCAATTCGTGCGAGAAGACGTTGGACCCATCGATTCCCGAAGCGGCCTGCACGATCCCCAGACGGTTCTCGGTGATGACGGTGGACCCCTTGCGGGCAACGACACGAACGGCTTCCTGCTCGACCAGAAGCGCCCGGAACGCCTCACGATCCTCAGCTCCTGTCGGCGCATCGACGATTCGTCCCTCTGCCTTGGACACGATCTTGCTCGTAATCACGACGATGTCGTCGTCAACCAACCAAGGCGCCTGGTGAGCGATCTGTTCGGCAACGTCGTCTCCCGGCCGGAACTCCGGCAGACCTGTCACTGGAAACACCTGGAGTCCACTGACGGAGCCGTGGTCGGGGGCGTCCAAGGCGCCCGAAGTCTGAGGGGCCGACTTCATCGGTTCTGCAATCGCGGAGTTCGGATATTCCCATCCTCTTCTACAAGTCGCAACTTCGCCTGTCGCAATAGTTTTACCCGCTGGCTCTCCGCGAGCTCAGGAGTCACGCTCGACGACAACAGTGCGGTCAATTGCGTGAAGTACGGTCGCGGAGGCACGCCGAAGGTACTGAATATGTCATCTGAGGTTCCGCCACCGAAGGGCTGCCAGCGGCGGGCAAAGTCGATCATTGCAGCCTCGTGTTTGTCCCAGAACGCGAACTCGGACGCCGACCCCAGAGCAGCCATGCGGGCGCCGAATCCCAACCCCCCGACCGTGCGCAGGTCGGAGGCGGTGTCCACGTCTGACCTCAGCGAAGGCCATTCACCCTCGAGAACTATGGCACCCGACGCCTGGTGGGCGAGCGCCGAACCGATTCCGAAGGCTGGGAACAGTCCTTCACCCTCCGCCGAGAGCAGCAACGTTGTGCCCTTTCCATCCCGGTCGGCGCACAACGCACGCCTGCCGTCGGCAGCCGAGATGAATGCGGACAAGTCGCGATGCCGAAGCGCCGGAAGATCCGCGGGCAACGCCCCTACCACTCGGCCCGGGCGTTCCCGCTCCAACAGGGCCGCGCCGTGGTTCAATGCCGCGTTCAGTCCGCCGGCTGGTTCGTTTCCCAGTACGCGTGCACCGAGCCGTTCGACGCTGCGAGCCACGACCGGGTCCGGCGTGACGACGAGCACAGAGTCGACCGCTTGTGCCCGCAGCGCAGCGCAAACCGTGTCGAGCACGATCGCCAGGACCAGCCTCTTGTGCGCGTTCATCTTTCCGGTACCGCCGTCAGCCGCGCCGCGGAGTCGTGTTTTCGCCTCGTTGAGTGACTTGACCGGAATTATCAGGTCGATGCGATGCGGATTCGTCATTACAAGACTCGGATTCTCGAGTGGGTCTTTTCACATCGTCAGTTATCGCGCCGAGGCGCGGAGGTCTGCGCAGTTGGACAGCAGGCTCGCTGCGGCCGCGTCCAGGAACACCCGGGTCGCGTGCGAACCCAGCGCCCCCGCTGCTGGTAACAGTTGGGGCGTCACCCCCTCCTCCATCAGCGTCGCGACTGCAGACGCCTTGGCGTCGCCGGTCGTCATCAGCCACACTTCGCGGGAGCGCGTAATCGCCGACAGGGTCAGCGAAATCCGGGTGCTCGGCGGCTTCGGGCAGTTGTACACCGCCACCACTTCACGCTGCTTCTCCAGCACTGCCGGTGAGTCCGGGAAGATCGAGGCGACGTGACCTTCCTCGCCCATCCCGAGGAGGCAGATGTCGAACAGAGGCGTCCTGTCCAGGCGACCGTACGCGCAGAGTAGCGCCTGGTAGGCGTTTGCCACTGCGGTGGCGTCGTTGCCGAAGCCGCCGTCGCAGGGCGCCATGACGTGCACACGGCTCGGGTCCACGGGCAGGTGGTCCAGTAGGGCCTCGCGCGCCTGCTTCTCGTTACGGTCGGGGTGGTGTCGGGCCACGAAGCGCTCGTCGCCCCAGAAGAAGTTCACTCGATGCCAGTTGACGATGTCGCGATTCGGGGCGGTGCGTAGTCTCTCGAGCACCGCTGTCCCGGTTCGTCCTCCGGTGAGCACCAGCGACGCGTAGGCGCGCTCTTTCTGCGCCTGGGCAAGGTTCGAAAGCAACCTCGACGCGACGTCACCGGCGAGCTGTTCGCTGTCGTCGTAGATATAGGGGATCGGCTTCGAGGGAGCAGAAGTGGTTCTTGTTGGTGTCATCTGAGGATCACCTCTGGTGAGTGTGTCGGCGCACCGTGCAGATCGAGTTGGTGGGTGGGAGGCGTCAGGTAGTTGGTCGTGCGCCGTCGCAGGCGTCGGCCGATTCCCTGCACCACCGCGTCCAGGTCTCTCTCGTCGAGTTGCTGGCCGTGGGCGGCGCCGGCGGCGCGGCTGATGTTCTCGTCCATCAACGTCCCGCCGACGTCGTTCACTCCGGCTTGGAGCAGTTGACGAACGCCGTCGAGTCCGAGCTTGACCCACGACGCCTGCACGTTGTCGATCAGGCCGTCGTAGACGATTCGCGCAATCGCGTGGACCAGCACTACTTCTCGCCAGGTCGGACCGCGGCGCGCACCTCGCTTGAGGTAGATCGGAGCCGCCATGTGTACGAACGGAAGACCGACGAACTCGGTGAACCCTCCGGTCTCACGCTGGAGTTCGCGGGTGCGAAGGAAGTGGCGCGCCCAGTGCACGGGCTCCTCGACGGATCCGAACATCATCGTCACGTTCGACGTCAGGCCCATCGAGTGGGCGACACGGTGACATTCGAGCCACTCCTCGGTGTCGATCTTGTCCGGGCAGAGGATCGCCCGGACGTCGTCGTCGAGGATTTCCGCGGCGGTGCCCGGGAGCGACTTCAGTCCTGCGTCGACCAATCGCTGTAGGTACTTCTCGAGCGGCTCCCCGAGCCGCTTGGCCCCTTCGGTGACCTCGAGGGCCGTGAAGCCGTGCACGTGGATGTCGGGCGCTGCTTCCTTCGCCGCGCGGCAGACGTCGATGTAGTAGTCGCCGTCGAAGGACGGATGGATGCCGCCCTGCAGGCAGACCTCGGTGCACCCGAGATCCCACGCCTCCCGGACACGGCCGGCGACTTCCTGAAGGGTCAGCAGGTACGGCTTGCCGCGCAGGTTCAGCGACAACGGTCCCTTGGAGAACCCACAGAAGGTGCACTTGAAGGTGCAGACATTGGTGTAGTTGATGTTTCGGTTCCGCACGAATGTCACGTCGTCACCGACCGCCCTGGAGCGGAGGTGATCGGCGAACTCGGCGACCTCGGCGACCTCTCCCCCGCGAGCTCCGAACAGGGTGACGATCTCGTCCACTCCCGGTTCCTGCCCCGAGGCGATACCGTCGAGGACGCCACGGACGGGGCCGCCGAACCCTCGCCTGCGGCTCGGCACCAGATCGGTGGGCGCGAACTCCGAGCCGGAGCTCCACACTGTCGAGCGTCGACCGATCTGGACGACTTCCGCCCCGGTGCCGACGTTCTTCGCGTCGGCGTGGCTCTCGGGGAACATCGCGCCCGGGTCGTCGCGGCCGAGCGACTCGGCGTCCGACCTGTCCATGATCGCAAAGCGCAGACCGGGGTCGATCCATTGTTCGGGGCGGCGCGCGAACTCGGGGTACACGGTGAGGCGGGGTGCGAGGAATTTGCCGTGGCGTTCGGTCACCTCGCGGAGCCAGTCGAGCGCGGGCCACGGCCGTTCCGGGTTGACGTGGTCGACCGTCACCGGGGACACACCACCGAAGTCGTCGATCCCCGCATCGAGCAGCGGACCGAAGTCTTCCGACAGGTTGGGGGGTGCCTGCAGGTGCACATCCGACGGCAGGATCAACCGCGCCATCGCGATCGTGCGGAGGAACTCGTCCTGCGGGCAGGCGGGTTCGTTGCGCATCACGGTGTCCGGTTTGGGCATGAAGTTCTGCACGATCACTTCTTGAATGTGCCCGTAGCGTCTGTGCAGGTCGGCGATGGCTCGCAGCGCCGTGACACGGTCCTGCGGGGACTCTCCGATGCCGACGAGGATCCCGGTCGTGAAGGGAATCGCGAGTTCGCCCGCGGCTTCCAGCGTGGCCAGTCGGCGTTCCGGTGTCTTGTCGGGCGCACCGCGGTGGGCCATCAGCGTCGGGTTCAACGACTCGATCATCATGCCCTGACCGGGGCTGACCGTCCGCAGCAGCGACAGAGCATCCGGTGCGAGGGCTCCGGCGTTGGAGTGCGCCAGCAATCCCGTCTCCGCGGTCACGAGCCGGCACATTGCGGCCAGGTACTCGACGGTGGAGCTGTAGCCGTGATCGGCCAGCCATTGGGCCGCGACGTCGTATCGGTCTTCGGGCTCTTCCCCCAGCGTGAACAGCGCCTCGTGACAGCCCGCCTGCGCCCCCCGCGCCGCGATCGCGAGCACCTGATCGGGCGTGAGGTACGGCGCCTCCGCGCGTGCGGGTGAGCGGGAGAAGGTGCAGTAGCCACACCCGTCGCGGCACAATGAGGTCAACGGGATGAAGACCTTCGGCGAGTACGTCACCCTCGTGCCGAAGAGCGCGTCGCGCAGTGCGGCTGCCCGTTCCATCAGCTCCGGAAGGGGAAGGGTGAGGACGGTCGCGTCATCGACCGACGGTAAGTTCGTGGTGCCGAGCTGGTGGATTGTTGACTTCGTACCTATATCGAGACTCATGGTGGGATGCTCTCTACGCCTCTACCGTGTGATGAGAACCCCCGAGCGCGGCTCGGCGGCTCCCACTTCGATCGATCAGAACAACTGGTACTCACTGCCGAACACTTCGCTGACGGATCCGCCTCGGAAGACCTGGCTGATCGAATCGGCGAGGACGCCGGCGCAGGACAGCACGCGCACGTTGGCCGGTGCCTGGGGCGACAGTGCGATCGTGTCGGTCACGACGATCTCTTCGAACGGCGATGCGGCGAGGTTGTC
Organism: Rhodococcus sp. A14; assembly: GCF_011603105.1. Taxonomy (NCBI): domain Bacteria; kingdom Bacillati; phylum Actinomycetota; class Actinomycetes; order Mycobacteriales; family Nocardiaceae; genus Rhodococcus; species Rhodococcus sp. A14. The sequence continues at coordinate 38,406 of NZ_JAAOQS010000057.1, forward strand.
GTAGGCCTGGCCGCTGAACACCGGGTGGGTCGCTGCGGCGAACACCCTCGACGCTCCTGCCCTCATCACCATCTCCCCCGCAGCACGGAGCGTGCCGGCGGTATCGATCATGTCGTCGACGATGATCGCGGTCTTGCCCCGAACATCTCCGATCACGTGACCTATCTCGGCGACCTGATGTCTCGGGCGTTCCTTGTCGAGAATCGCGAGATCGGCGCCGACGCACTTGGCGAAACTCTTGTTCAGCTTCACCCGGCCGGCGTCGGGTGCCACCACCACGAGGTCCTCCATCTCGAGATCGATGAAATACTGAGCGAGTAACCTCATTGCCGTCATGTGGTCCACCGGGATCTTGAACATGCCCTGGAGCTGTCCGGCATGCAGATCCATCGCCAGGAGTCGGTCTGCTCCCGCCGATTCGAGCATCCGGGCGACCATACGCGCGGAAATCGGCTCTCGAGGGGCGCTCTGCTTGTCCTGCCGCGAGTACCCGTACCACGGCGTGACGGCGATGACGCGGTGTGCACTGGCAGCCACTGCGGCGTCGATCATCACCATCAGCTCCATCAGTGCGTCATTGGTGGTGACCCCGGTATCAGCATTGGTACATGTCGGCTGAACGATGAAGACGTCGGCGTCGCGGATCGACTCCTCGAACCGGCAGTACACCTCCCCGTTCGAGAAAGTCTTCAGCACAACCGGACTCAGCCCCACGTCCAGCTCGGCACCGATCGCTTTCGCGATGTCAGGGTTGGCCCGACCGGAAAACAGTTTCAACCGCTTGCCGTAATTCATCGGCATGCTCGTTGCGGTACCCACGGACGTAGCGCTGTCCACACCACTCCTTGTCGGGATGCTTCTCAAGGCGGCCACCGTTCAAGGACCTCACTGTCGTATTGGTGGAAGGTAGTACTGATGTGCCTGTCTTCGACGTGCGGCGACGCCGGTCAGAGCAGTCCTCGGCCGAGGACGTATGCACCGCGGAGATCGGACCCCTCGTACTCGATCGTCGCAAGCTCACGGACCCGGGGGCTCGCATTGACGGCCACCGTGTTCGGAAGCTTTCCGAACAGCGGGATGTCGGACGTGGAGTCGCCGTAAGCGACGCAGTCCCCTTCGGCGAGCCCATACTCCGCGAGTAGCTTGCTGACGATCGAGACCTTGTCTTCGGCGCTGAGGAGACTCTCCGGGCCGACCTCGCTCCTCAAGGCCACCTGCGCGCCGAACGCCGAATCAGCGCCCAAACCGGTCAGACGTTCCACGAAGAACTGGGGTGACTGAGAGATGACGGTGCTGTATTCGCCACGGTTGCGGATATCGGCGAAGACTTCGACCACGCCGCCGATCCACGGGGAGGCGGCGAACGCGTCATCGATGTCCGCCTCGCTGAGCCCTTCCCACAGCGGAAGGCAGAGTTCCCAGAAACGCACATCGCTGATCTCGCCCTTGAACCAGGATTGCTCGATCAGCTCGCCCGCAGCGAGTTCTCCGACCGCTCTCGAGATCTCGATCGAAGCAGTGGACTGCAGAAGGGTGCCGTCCATGTCGAAGACGTGCAGCTTAGTCATCGTGCTGTGAACCTAACTGTGTGTGGAACGAGTTACAAGGCTGCCCGGGAGCCGGCGGCCAGGGCGTTGTGAAGGTTGCGCCCGGTCGCCGGCAGCTCTCAGGAGAGTGCGAGTTCAGCGTCGTTGTGCAGGGGTGCGATGGCATCGGCGTAATAGCTCTCCGGCACCTCCCGCTCACTGCGCTCGATCAGCTCGGAGAAATCCCACTTCCGCAGCAACTTGCCGTTACGGAACACCGGCTGCAGGATGTTCTCCTCCGGCGAGATCGACTCCCGCGGCACCGTCTGATACTCACCCTGAGACAGCCGCAACCCGAGGCGGCCACGCTTGGACGCCTTCATCGCATCACCGGTCGGCGCCTTCGCGATACCCCGCCACTCACCGTTGACACACACCGCACTGGCCTTCTGCCCGAAGTTCATCGTGTCCCGGTTGCAGTGCTGCAACAGCCCGCCCCCCATACCGAAGATCGCGTTCTCCGCCGAGAAACCGCGGCGTTCGAGCTCGGCGTACACCCGCGGGAGACTGTCACGATTGACCCCGTCACCCTGCACCACCCGCACATAGTCGGGCAGCACCTTGAAACCCTTGCTGTTGGTGGTGTACCCGAAGCTGTCCATCAACCACTCGGTCGTCTCCGCGGTCACCTGCACCACGTCACCCGAGTCCGGGCGCACCCCGACCAGTCCGGGAAAGTTCCGAACAAAATCGGCGAGCTCGCGGCCGATGATGTTCTTGACCGCATTCTCGTGGTCGTAGGTGTCGGTCAGCAGCAACACCACCCCGCTCGGTGCGTGCACCTCGAGCATGTTCCGCATCGCCGCGGCCTCGTTCTCCCGACCCCACGCGCAGAAACCGGCGTGCTCGGAGTTCGGGCCGGAATTCGCCGGCGCGACCGCGTTGTAGTACTCCTTCGCCGCGAGAATCCCTGGCACGGTGTCACTCTGGTTGAAGTTGACCAGGTGCGCCAACCCACCGAGCGCGGCCGACTGCTGCGAGCTCACCCCGCGGGCGCCGTAGTCGTGCAGACAGTGCCGCAAAATTTCCGGGTGATCGGAGGTCCGGGCCAACGCCTCCTTGATGACCTGCTTGGCCAGCCAGCTGATGGTGCCCACCGTGGTCGGGTACCACACCCCACGCAGCAGGGCGGTCTCGAAGAAGCTCGTCACCCAGAAGTACTTCGGGTCGGTGTTGATGATCTGCACCAGCACGTTGCGGGTCGGCATCACCAGGCCCTCGGGCACCGCCTCGATCTCCACCGGCAAGAACCCACCGTGATCGTTGAGGATCCCCAGCCAATTCTCCCGATTGAAGTGCATCCCCTGCTCACGGGTGATGCTCTCCGCCTGATCGATGTCCTCGAGCGTGATCGGATGCAGCAGATACTCCCGAAGGAAGGCCTGCAACCCCACGAACATCGTCACCGGGAACTCCCCACCCCGCGACTCGACGTAACTGGATACATACTCCGTCCCCGCCGGATACAACGGGTAGTGACAATGCTTGTAACTGTCGGTGTTGATGATGATGTTGTCGTAACTCCGGCCCAATGCCATCGCAATCTCGCCTTTTCTCGTGGTGTGATCGTTGCTACTTCTCTGTTGTCTGGATTTTCCAAGCCCAGGAGAGTTGCCGCGAATGCGGCCCCGAACCTTCGCCTTCGAGGTGCTGCGTTCGACCCAGTACCCGATACTGTATGACGTTGGTTATCAATATGTTTCGGCCCATTACATCTAGCGAGCCGATGCTCGTCCTGCGGGCGACATACAGCGGATTCGCTCTCTCAGTGCGCTGCATCACACTTACTATTAACGTTTATAGTCTCGCAGTCAAGAGGTTCGCGGAGATCAATTCTCAGCTCGCGCCCCTGCTCGAGAAACCGGGTCGCGTAGCCACTGGCCTGGACAATCCTCTGTAAACGACCAGTTGGCCGCATCTCACGTCCGCGCTCCGCGTACAGACGCCGAAGAACCCGTGGGCCCGGTAGAACTACCAGAAACTAGAAAGGGTTCTACTCGGGTCGCGGAGGCCTGAGCTACTCGCGAACGCGCTGCCGACCGGCCGCGTGACCGACCTGTAGCGGCGATGCAACATGCACCTGCACAGACGAATACGGCCATCCACACGAGTGAATGGCCGTATTCTCGCAGCCGGAGTCGAGGGCGCCGTGGCCGAGCGCCGGCACGGCGAGGACCGGTCGGTGCCGACTCGACGAAGCGACCATGCGGTTCTCCCGCTCATTGCGGGACGGTCGCCCAATCTACCCCAACTCCGGGCAGGTCCGCGCTCCGACACTTGTCAGTGGCGTCAGAGCGATCACGTTGCGGATCCGACCGCAACCCCCACCCCACAACATTCAGTTATTTCCTCTGCGTTGTAACTTCTAGGAAGCAGTAACGGGAGTGGAAATCTTGCGGTAGGTGTCCTTACGCTTGATGCGGTCGCCTCCGAACTCGAACACGTCGCACGCACGTGTTTCCAGAACGGCACCGTCCTCGTGCCTCTGGAAGGTAGTCCACCGGGTTACAGCAAAATCCATACCCACAAGCGGCTTCTCCATCACGGTTTCAGTCGCTAAACCGCTTGGTAGAAGGTACATCTCGAATCCGCGACGCACATCGGCATGACCTTCGAACCGGACTCCCGGATCGGGGCCGACCGAAGAGTGGAAGATGCAATCGTCGGTCATCAGGTTCATCAGTGCGTCGACATCCTTGATGTTCCAGGCGTAGACGAACTGGTCGATCAGCGCTGCACGGTCGTCAATAGTCATGGTTGCTCCATATGCTCCGGTTCGGGAAGCCTCCGGCCGCGCTGATGCTCGCCGCACAGGGGCCTCGACGGGTGGTTACGCCCGGCTGCCGACCTCGATGTCCGTGGCGCGAGGCATCCCGGCGCGGGCCCCGACGTGTGCAACAGACAGCGCGGCAGCAACATTCGCGGCTCGGACCGCGTCGTCGAGTTCGTCTCCCGCTGCCAGCCGGGTGATCAGAACGCCATTGAAGGTATCGCCTGCGCCGGTGGTGTCGCGGGCCACGGCCGGCCGTGGCCGAACGTGGTCGACGTTCCCGTCGGGCGTGAGTACCAGGGCACCGTCACCTCCCAGGGTGACGACGACCGGTGCTCCGGTGCGTGCCATAATCGCGGCGGCGGCCTCGCGGGCATGGGTGTGGTCGTCATCCAGCATCTTGGCGAGTTCGAGACACTCACCCGCGTTGGGCGTCAGGATCGGCCCGTACCCGAGGAGATCGGCAACACCGGGAATGGGAGGGGCCGGATTCAGGACACAGCGTGCACCCGCCGAGGCGGCAGCGATCACCGCAGCCTCCACCGCGGCATCGGGTATCTCCGTGCTGACCAGCACCGAATCCGACGGTCTCAGGTGGGAAGCGAGGGCGCGCGTCACGTGTTCGGCACTCAGTGCGGCATTGGCACCCGCGCCGACGGCGATCTGGTTCTCGGCGCCCGGGTCGACGACGATCAACGCGACCCCGGTGGCTTCGTCCTCGAGGACGGTGACACCGTCCACCCAGATGCCCTCGGCGGTGAGTTCGTCCAGCGCTTCGGTGCCGTTGGCGTCCGCGCCTACCGCTCCGACGAGATGCACTTCCGCACCTGCCCGCGCGGCCGCCACCGCGGCGTTGGCGCCTTTGCCGCCGCCGTACCGTTCGACGCGGGTTCCCACGACGGTCTCGCCCGGACCGGGCAGTCTCTCAGCGGCGACGACCAGGTCGACGTTGATCGCTCCGACGACGAACACTCGCCCCCGGGTGGTACGCACGTCCAGCGGCGTACTCATGAACTGCCTAAGGGTGTAGCCACGGAATCTCTTATCTGTAGCAGGGTCGGGAACGGCTCGGGAGCGGGAACGTCGACCTTGTCGTCGATGAGTTCGAACAGCAGGTTCGCGGCTCGCACACCCATGTCCCGAGCCGGTTGGCGGACTGTGGTCAATCTCGGCGTGAGGAGCGAGACCAGCGGTAAGTCGTCGAATCCGACGACGCTGAGTTCTTCGGGCACCAGGATGCCCTCGGATCGGCAGTATTCGAGCACGCCGATGGCCATCAGGTCGTTCGCGCACAACAACGCTGTCGGGCGCTCCGACGACGGCCCGGACAATGCCTTCGCCGCAAGTTCCGTACCCGACTCCTGCCGGTAGCTACCACCGAAGACCGGAACCGTATCGGGTTCGATTCCGGCGGCTGCCAACGCTTCCCGATAACCGGCGAGTCGTTGTTGGGCCGTCCACAGACCCTCGGGACCGCCGATGACGGCGATCTTGCGATGGCCTGCTTCGAGCACATGTTGAGCAACTTCCCGGGCACCGCGGCGGTTGTCCGACACGATGGCCGGCAGGTCGAATCCGGGGACCTGCTCGTCCACCAAAACGATCGGACCGAGCCGCGTGAGTTCGAGAAGCGACGTCGGTGACGTCGACGCCCCCGACAGGTAGATGATCCCGTTCAGCCTCTGACTTCGCAGCAGCCGCCCATTGAGCGACTCTCCTCCGTCGATGGCTTCGGGGGCACACAACACGACGAGCACTCCACGAGCAGCTGCCGCCTGTTCGACGCCCTCCGCGAGGAGCGCGAAGAACTGGTTCGACAGTTCGGGGACCACGAGTCCGATCGTGGGCGCCGAACGTCTCTTCAACCCCCGCGCAGCCTCGTTGGGTGCGTAGTTGAGGACCCGCACAGCATCGAGCACGCGGGCTCGACGTGCGGGCGCAACCGGTCCGCTGTCGTTCAAGACATAGCTGACCGTGCTCACGGACACGCCCGCGTGCCGGGCCACATCTTTCATCGTCGGGGGCTGACCATTGCTCATAAAATTCTCAATCTACCGCAGCGATTGCGTGCACCGGCGACGGAAGGCTCGTGTCGAGGCCCGCAGCCCAGTTCACGATCGACGTCCACAGCGCCTGATAATGCTGCCACTGCACGAATTCCGGCGGCGCCCAATGGGGCGCCAGATCCGACGCGAAGGCCACCGTGCGGCCGACGCCGGCTGTACCGACGACCAGCAGCGGGTCCTCACCGAAGCGCGCGACAACCGTCGCGTCGGACTTGGCGATGACCCGGTTGTAGCCGAGAAGCATCGGCCATTCCGCGGGGGTCCCGCCGAGGATCTCGTGGTTCGGCTCGTCGAACGTGGCGTCGAGGCCTTCGGGAACTTCGATGCGGTCGTCGTGGTCGAGCATGGTGACCGGAAGGACCGGTGCCAGCGGGCTCATCCCGTAGCGGGCCTTGCCGTCGATCCCGGTGAACGACATGTAGCCGCCCACCATGATCAGGCCTCCGCCGGCTTCGGTGAAGTCCGCGAGCAGCGACAACCGGTTGACGCTGCGTTCGGATCGCAGGAACGTCTCGTCGGCCAGCAGGAAGGAGTTCGCTCCGATGTCGCTGAGGACCACGACGTCGAACTGCTGCAACTCTTCCAGTGTCTTCGGGAACCGCCCCGAGATCTCGTGGGCGCGCATGTACGTCACTTCGAGCCCGGAAGCCTCCAGCGAGTCCAGGAAGACGCCGCCGCCTTCCTCGTACTCGACTGTGCGGAATTCGTCGAAGCCCTTGATGTGCACCGTGTGCTTGATCCACGATTCGCCGACCACGAGCACCCGGGTGGCGCCGTCCTTAGTCGAAGTCATACCTACTCCAAATTTCAAAAGAATGTGTGTGTGCAACTCGAGCCGTCGCCCGCGGTCGTCGTTGTCGGGAGCGGGCGGACCGGCGTGCCCGTCAGTGAACGAGAGATGCCGGTCCGCCGTGATCTGCGGCGATGAACGGATCGGTCAGCTCTTGGGGAGCGGCCGGTCTCCTACAAAGTCCGGCAGCACGCGAGCTTCCGGAACCTGCGGCATCGTCGTCTCGCGTGAATCCCAGCCGATCATCTTGTCCGGCACCAATTCCAGGTAGCGGCGGTCGGCGAATTCGCCGAACTCGAAGTACTGCTCGGCGTAGGGGTGACCCGTGCCGAAGTACTTCTCGAACACCTTGTCCTGGAGCTTCTTCACGAGAACCTCGTCGGTGGCTTCGACCAGCGTTCCCAGGATGCGTACACCGCTGACGGTGGCGTACTCGTCGCCTGAATCCACCAGCGCGGCGATCTTCCGGCCGGCCTGGGAGTTCGCACCGTGGCGGCTACCGGCGTCGATCGGGAGGAAGATCCTCTTTTCGTCGACGACGAACCACAGGGGAGTCAGGTAGATGCTCCCGTCGGCATTCACGCTCGCCACACGGATGCTCTTGGCCCTGTCGAGGTAACCCCACCTCTTGTCGCCCCGCAGAGGGGCGGTCTGGCTTGCGGTCACGGCCATTGCTCTCTCACTTCCTCAGTTCTTGGAGGGTCTTGTGGTAATCCGGCACCTCGACGAGTCCCACGCGGGGAGACGGTCCGCTGGTCCAGAAGAAGACGGTCCGCACACCGGTGTTCTCGAGGGTGTAGGTGTAGCCGGCCGGCAGGTAGATGTGCTCTCCCGGACCGGCTTCGAGCACGACCTCTCGGTCGTTCGCATCCTTGACCCTCAGCTTGATGTGCCCCTCGAGGCAGTAGTGCGTCTCGTCGAAGTTGGGCTGCTCCCAGTTGTAGGGGGCGTGGTCGGGCTCCTGGTAGCAGTAGCCCTGGCGGAAGTAGCGTGCGTCGTCGCGCTCCCGTGACAGGAAGATCGCGGTGTCGATGCCGGTGTTGAACTGTAGGCGCGGCATGCTGCTGATCTCGCCTTCGGTGATCACCCGCGGGTAACGTCGCGCGTTCGGCGCTGACGGATCGAAGTCGGCCATCCGGGTCTTCCCTTCATTTCGAGTCGGTTTCCGAGAGCATCCACAATGGTGGCCAGGCAGACTGAGCGCAGTTGGCTCGTGCTGGATCTTCGGGTGAGTCCCGCGACGACCACCGGGATTGCTAGCCGGTGTGAAACGTTTCCACTTTTGAGATCTAATCTGGCATCCCACCTGTTGTAATGCCGACTGGATTCGTTTCTAATCTACAAGAGCCGTTATGGAGCGTCAAGTGTTCTGGAGGATTCTCGCGTGCCTGTCGCGGACGCCGTCCCCAGGCCCGGGACCTGCACATACCGCACCGTGGACAGCCCTGTTCCCTCAGCGCACGGCGGCAACGTGTCGGTCTCCACCGGTCCGTGACTACACCCGCCGGGCCGCGGCCTTCCGGTACAGCGAGACCAGGGAGTTGGTCGATTCATCGTGACCGAGCGCGGGCGGCTCGTCCTGAGAGAGCTCGTCGACGATGCGGTGGGCGAGCACTTTGCCCAGCTCCACACCCCATTGATCGAACGAGTTTATCCCCCACAGAACCCCCTGGGTGAACACCTTGTGCTCGTACAAAGCCACCAGCTGACCGAGCACGAACGGGTCCAGCCTGCCCGCCAGCAGCGTGTTCGTCGGTCTGTCCCCCGCGAAACTTCGGTGCGCGACGAGGTCGGCCCGCACCCCGGCAGCCGCCACTTCCTCCGCGCTGCGGCCGAAGGCGAGCGCCTCGGTCTGAGCGAAGAAGTTCGCCATCAACAGATCGTGGTGTTCGTCAGGACCGTCGACGGGACGAAGAAAGCCGATGAAGTCGCAGGGGACGAGATGGGTGCCCTGGTGCAGCAGCTGATAAAAGGCATGCTGCCCGTTCGTACCGGGTTCGCCCCACACGACCGGGCCGGTACGGACCCGGACCGGCCGTCCCTCGGTGTCCACCGATTTGCCGTTGCTCTCCATGTCCAGCTGCTGCAAGTACGCCGGAAAGCGTGCGAGGTACTTGCTGTACGGCAGGACGGCATGAGTCTGAGCGTCGTGAAAATTGTTGTACCAGAGTCCGATCAGTGCGAGGAGCACCGGCATGTTGCGGGCGAACGGCGCCTCGCGGAAATGAGTGTCCATCGCACGGAAGCCGTCGGTCATCGAGGCGAAATTCTCCGGCCCGATCGCGATCATCAACGACAGTCCGACCGCCGACTCGACGGAGTACCTACCGCCGACCCAGTCCCAGAAGCCGAACATGTTCTCGCTATCGATCCCGAAGCGACGCACCTGTTCCGCATTGGTGGAGACGGCGACGAAGTGTCTGCGGACCGCATCCTCGTTGCCGAGCGCGTCCACCAGGAACCGGCGCGCGGTGCGCGCATTCGTCAGTGTCTCGACAGTCGTGAACGTCTTGGACACGACGACGTACAGGGTTTCGCTCTGGTCGAGATCCCGGACCGCCGACACGATGTCCGAGCCGTCGACATTGGAGACGAAACGGACGTTCAGTTCCGGATCCGAGTAGGCCGACAGCGCCTCGGCGGCCATCACGGGACCGAGATCCGACCCGCCGATCCCGATGTTCACCACGTTCTTGATGGCCTTCCCCGTGTATCCCAGCCACGCTCCCGACCGGATCCGGGTCGCGAAGGCCGCCATGTCGTCGAGTACCTGATGCACCCCCGGGACGACGTCACCTCCGTCGATCACCATTCGCTCACCGCGTGCGGCGCGCAATGCCACGTGTGCCACGGCGCGATCTTCGGTCGTATTGATTCGTTCCCCCGCGAACATCGCCTCGATCCGCCGGTCCACCCCGGCGGCGTAGGCGAGGTCGACCAACTCGCCGATCACCTCGGCGTCGACGAGGTTCTTCGAGTAATCCAATAGCAGTCCGTCGACACCGAGGGTGAACTCGGCAGCGCGACCGGGATTTTCAGTGAAGAGTCGGCGAAGCGATACTCCGTCGAGGCGTGCTCGGTGTTTCGCGAGCGCGGCCCACTGCGGCCGCTGATCGACCGGGGTTTGAAGGAATTCCATCATCGCCTCACACTTCTCGAGTCTGGACCGCCGTGACAGGGAACGACGGTGGCATCTGTACTGGGATACGGGACCGGTCGATCTGCGCGCGGGCGTCGTCGAGAAGCAGCGCGACGGTCGAGGTGAGTTCGTTCCAGGCGACCTCGAACTTCCGCAGTCCCTCCGCTTCGAGCCCACGGACGACGTCGTCGTAATCGACTCCGGCGAGCGTGAGCTTGTCGAGCACCGTGCGCGAGGTGTCGTATGTACCGGAAATACTGTCGCCGTCCACGACGCCGTGATCGGCCACGGCGCGTAGCGTCTCCTCTGGCATCGTGTTCACTGTTCGGGCGGCGATCAACTCGGTGACGTACCGGGTGTCGAAGTACGCGGGGTCCTTCACACCGGTCGATGCCCACAGGAGGCGCTGCGGGTGGGCGCCGTCGGCCTCGAGCGCGCGCCATCGAGGACTGAGCAGCATCGTCTCGAACTTCTCGTAGGCGAGCCTGGCGTTTGCTATCGCTGCCGCCCCGCGCAAGTAGTCGCGAGGGTCCTCGCCGAGGCGCTGGTCTACTTCCGTGTCTACTCGGGAGATGAAAAATGATGCCACCGACTGGATTCCGGCCAGGTCGTGGCCGTTCGCGCGGGCCTGCTCGAGACCGGCGAGGAACGCGTCCTGGACGCCTTCGTAACGTTCGAGAGAGAAGATCAGCGTCACGTTGACGCCGATGCCGGCCGCGAGCGTCTGTGTGATGGCGGGAAGGCACTCGGCCGTCGCCGGAATCTTGATCAGGACGTTGCGGCGGCCGATCGAGCGAAAAAGGTCGCGGGCCTCTGCGACGGTGCCCGGCACGTTGCGCGACAGGTAGGGGTCCACCTCGATCGAGACATATCCGTCGGCACCTCCGGATCGTTCGTACGTCTCCTGCAGAATCTCGCAGGCCCAGCGAACGTCGGTGGTGGTCAACGCTCGTACGGCCTCGGCGGCATCCGCCCCCGCGATCGCCAGCTCGCGGAGCTGCTCACCGTAGGCGGCCTCACCCGACCGCAGGGCGTTCTCGAAGATCGACGGGTTGGTGGTCACGCCGCACACGGACCAGTTCCGCACGAGTGCGTCCAGGCTCCCCGACGCCAGGCGGTGACGAGACAAATCGTCGAGCCACACTGCAACGCCGGCGGCGGACAGCCGCTGGAGAGGGCCGGACGCGGCCGGGGATTCCGCGGAGTTGCGCTCCTCCCACGCCGGCCCTTCGTCGGTGTCGAGGTACTCGTGGGGGCGAACAGTGCGCCCTCGATCGTTTCTCATTCGAAGTCTCCTTGACCGTTCCGGCATGGGCACATATTGTAATGTAAACGTTTCTACTCGGGAGGTAATCTCATCACATGCCGAATGCCCCTGACAACCTCATGGCCCACGATTCCCCGAGCGCCTCGGCCGGCCTGATCGCCGCGATGACGCTCCGGCTCGGACACCCCGGCGGGATTCCCGGACGCGACACACCTACTCCGACGTCGTCGCGCTCCATCGCCGCAGGTGAAAGAACCGAAATCCCACGTTCGACTCCTTCCATGCCCCAGGTCAGGTGACCATGTCCAACACCTCTGTGTCTGCAACGCTCCTCGACGACGCCGCGACGCTCTTCATCGATGGCGAGTGGTGCACCTCGGAACAGACATTTAAACGATTCGAGCCATACGGGACAGATCGCCTGTCGGGCACCTTCGCGTCGGCGACTCCCGCTCACGTCCGCCGCGCCTACGACGCGGCCGAGAAGGCACAGCCGGGATGGGCGGCCACACCTGCCGTCCAACGCGCCAATGTCCTGCGCCGAGCAGCCGACCTGCTCGAGGCCAGGGTCGAGACGGCCGCTCGCCGGCTCACCGCCGACATGGGCAAGGCCATCCGCGACGCCCGCGGCGAGGTGCTGCGCAGCGCTGCGATCCTGCGCTACTACGCCGGCGATCTGCTGCAGCCCTCGGGCGAGACCTACCCGAGCGCAGACCCCGAGACCGTACTGCTCACCGTCGAGCAACCCCTCGGGATCGTCTGCGCCATCACGCCGTGGAACTTTCCGTTCGCGATTCCGACGTGGAAAATCGCTCCCGCAGTCGCATTCGGCAACTCCGTGGTGTGGAAGCCGGCGGAAGTGGCCTCAGGCAGCGCGGTGTTGCTCACCGAGATTTTCGCCGAGGCGGGTCTGCCGACGGGTGTGCTCAATCTGATCACCGGCAAGGGCCGTTCCCTGTCCGGTTCGTTGACCGGGGACCACCGCTTGGCGGCGTTGACCTTCACCGGATCCAACGGTGTCGGTGTCCGCCTCCGTGAGGCGGTCGCAGACCGCAACGTCAAGGTGCAACTCGAACTCGGCGGCAAGAACCCCGCCATCGTGCTGGCGGACGCCGAACTCGAGGACGCGGCCGTGCAGGTCGTTCGCGGAGCCATGCTGGCCGCCGGACAGCGGTGCACGGCCACCAGTCGCGTGTATGTTCAGCGCCCGGTGGCCACGGAATTCCGCGAACTGCTGCTCGCCCAGGTCAACCGACTCGTGGTGGGCAACCCGTACGACGAGGCCACCGACATCGGGCCGATGTCCTCACCGGAGCAACGCGACACCGTGGTCGAGTATCTTCGGCTCGCACACGAGGAAGGTGCGGACATCCTTGTCGGCGCCAAGGCAGACGGTGAGGGTTGCTTCCTCGAACCGACGGTGCTGACCGGTGTGGCCCCGTCCAGCCGACTCGTGCGGGAGGAGATCTTCGGCCCGGTGCTCGTCCTGACCGAGGTCGAGGATTTCGACGAAGCGCTGGCCGCGGCGAACGACACCGTGTTCGGCCTGTCGGCCTCGCTGTTCACATCGAACATCTCCAAAGCCATGCAGTTCGTGCGCCGGATCAATTCCGGCCTGGTGCATGTCAATCGGGAGACGGCGAGTGTGGAGCCGCACGTCCCGTTCGGCGGAGTCAAGGCCTCGAGCAGCATGAATCGTGAGCAGGGAAAGGCTGCCCGCACATTTTTCACCACCACCAAAACGGTCTATCTCAGATCGCCGAACTGACGGGGGCGATCGCACATTTTCGAGATCAATCGCTTGGCCCCAGCACTTTTCAGCACCACCAACACTTCGACGGAGGAAAATGATGGACCACACTCAGAAGTTCTACATCGGCGGCACCTGGGTAGACCCGATCGGCTCGAAGACGCTCGAGGTGATCAACCCGGCGACGGAGAAGCCGATCGCCACCATCGCGATGGGCAACGAGCAGGACGTTGACCTCGCAGTCACCGCCGCACGCACGGCGTTCGACAGCTTCGCGTCGACCACCCCGGCCGAGCGTATCGCCCTGCTGGAGAAGATCATCGAGGTGTACAAGCGGCGTATGAAGGACCTCGCGGGCGCCGTCACCAGCGAGATGGGAGCGCCCACCGGCCTCGCGGAGGCCGCTCAGGCACCGGCAGGTCTCGGGCACTTCATGGCGACGCTCGACGCCCTCGAGAACTTCACGTTCGAGGAAAAGATCGACACCACGACCGTGGTGCGCGAGCCGGTCGGCGTCTGCGCCTTCATCACCCCATGGAACTGGCCGCTCAACCAGATCGTCGCCAAGGTGGCACCCGCCCTCGCAGCCGGATGCACGATGGTGCTCAAACCGTCGGAGATCGCGCCCCTCAACGCAATCATCTTCGCCGAGATCCTGGACGAAGCCGGTGTTCCCGCAGGCGTCTTCAACCTCGTCAACGGTGATGGCCTGACCGTGGGAACGGCACTGTCCGCGCACCCCGAAGTCGACATGGTCTCGTTCACCGGGTCGACGCGGGCCGGCGTCGAGGTCGCCAAGAACGCGGCCCCGACGGTCAAGCGCGTCGCCCAGGAACTCGGCGGCAAGTCGGCCAACATCGTGCTCGACGACGCCGACTTCGAAGACGTCATCACTCGCGACGTCACCGGCATGGTGGTGAACTCGGGCCAGTCCTGCAACGCCGGATCCCGCATCCTCATCCCCGCGGATCGCATGGACGAGGCTGTGGAGATCGCGAAGAAGGCCGCGGCCACCATCGTCGTCGGAGCTCCGGATGTGGAGGGCACGACCGTCGGTCCCGTGGTGTCGCAGGCACAGTTCGACAAGATCCAGGGACTCATCCAGAAGGGCATCGACGAGGGCGGCACGCTCGTCGTCGGTGGCACCGGCCGCCCGGACGGGCTGCAGGAGGGTTACTTCGTCAAGCCCACCGTCTTCGCCGACGTCACCAATGACATGACGATCGCGCAGGAGGAGATCTTCGGGCCTGTGATGATGTTCATCGGCTACGAAGACGAGGACGACGCGGTGCGCATCGCCAACGACACGCAATACGGGCTCGCCGGCATGGTGTCTTCCGGAAACCCCGAACGTGCTCGGAAGGTCGCTCGGCGGATGCGGACCGGAATGGTGCACCTCAACGGTGCCCCGCTGGCCGCCAATGCGCCGTTCGGTGGATACAAGCAGTCCGGCAACGGTCGTGAATTCGGCAAGTTCGGTTTGGAGGACTTCCTCGAGGTGAAGGCCATCTTCGGGGACAACCAGAACTGACACACCCACGGGGGGTCGAGCACGCGTGCCCACGGGGCTCGGCCTCCCCCACCGGTTGTGCTCTGTCGATTCGGAAAGGCTCCACGCTATGCAGATCGGGCTTATCGGGCTGGGAAAGATGGGCTTCAACATGCGCGAACGGCTCCGCCGTTCGGGCACCGAAGTTCTCGGTTACGACCCGCACGTCAACAGCTCCGACGTCTCGTCCATCGACGCGCTCGTCGAGGCACTTCCCCCACCGCGCATCGTCTGGGTGATGGTTCCGGCGGGTGCGCCGACGCAGGAGACGATCACGCACCTGTCACAGGCGCTTTCTCCGGGCGACCTCGTCATCGAAGGAGGCAACTCCCGCTTCAGCGAGGACATCCACCACGCGAAGGCGCTCGACGCGCGAGGGATCGGGTACATCGACTGCGGTGTGTCCGGCGGAATCTGGGGTCTCGAGAACGGCTACGCGTTGATGGTGGGCGGATCCGAGGAACACGTCGACAGGGCGATGCCGCTCTTCGACGCCCTCCGCCCCGAAGGCCCGCGCAGCGAAGGCTTCGTACACGCGGGACCCATTGGAGCAGGCCATTATTCAAAGATGGTGCACAACGGGATCGAGTACGGCCTGATGCAGGCGTACGCTGAGGGCTTCGAGCTGCTCGAGGCCACGGAACTCGTCGAGAACGTCCCGGCAGTGATCGAGGCCTGGAGCCGCGGCACCGTGGTGCGATCGTGGCTCCTCGACCTCCTCGTGCGCGCCCTCAAAGACGATCCCGAGCTGTCCGGGATCTCCGGCTGGACTCAAGACTCCGGAGAAGGCCGGTGGACCGTCGAAGAGGCCATCCGCAATGCCGTTCCGGTACCGGTCATCTCGGCTGCACTTTTCGCCCGGTTCGCCAGCAGGCAAGAGACCTCACCGTCGATGAAAGCGGTCTCCGCCCTGCGGAATCAGTTCGGTGGACACTCCACGAGCAGGGCAGACGCTGCACTCGATCAGGTGAAGGCAGCGGCCCGATGACAGTGAGCCGCCGGGAGAAGCCGGACCGCAATCTAGCCCTCGAACTGGTCCGCGTAACGGAAGCAGCCGCGATGGCCGCTGGACGCTGGGTGGGACGGGGCGACAAGATCGGCGGCGACGGCGCCGCAGTCGACGCAATCCGGCAGCTCATCAACTCCGTGACCATGTGCGGAGTCGTCGTGATCGGCGAGGGCGAGAAAGACAACGCCCCCATGCTCTACAACGGCGAGTGCGTCGGCACCGGTGACGGTCCCGAGTGCGATGTCGCGGTCGACCCGGTGGACGGAACGACGATGATGTCCAAGGGAATGTCCAATGCCATCGCCGTGCTCGCGGTATCCGAGCGCGGAACGATGTTCGATCCGTCTGCGGTGTTCTACATGGAGAAGATCGCAGTCGGTCCCGATGCCGCCGACGTCATCGACATCACCGCGCCGGTCCACGAGAACATCCGACGTGTGGCACGAGCGAAGAAGTCGTCGGTCTCGGACGTGACAGTGGCCGTACTCGACCGACTCCGCCACGGCGACCTCATCAATACCGTGCGAGACGCCGGAGCCAGGGTCCAACTGCTGGCGGACGGAGACGTCGCCGGTGCCATCGCAGCCGCGGATCCACGTTCGGCACCGGACATGCTGCTGGGGATCGGCGGCACCCCCGAGGGCGTGATCGCAGCCGCGGCACTGCGATGCATGGGAGGCGCGATCCAGGGCCGGCTCGCCCCCACCAACGATGCCGAACGCCGGCGAGCGATCGATGCGGGCCACGACCTCGACCGGGTGCTTCATACAGAGGATCTCGTTTCCGGAGACAACGTGTTCTTCTGCGCGACGGGTGTCACCGACGGTGACCTGCTCCGCGGGGTGCGATACGCCGCCGGCGGAGCCACCACCCAGTCGATCGTCATGCGATCCAAGTCCGGCACGGTCCGGATGATCGACGGACGACACAGTCTGAACAAACTCCGTGAGTACTCCGCGGTGGACTTCCACGGCTGACGACCCACTTCGTACACACACAGAAAAGCAGGAACGCACATGACCGCAGAACTCAAGCTCGGGTACAAGGCGTCGGCGGAACAGTTCGGCCCACGTGAACTGGTCGAACTCTCAGTGCTCGCCGAAAGTCATGGACTCGACAGCGCCATGGTGAGCGACCACTTCCAGCCGTGGCGGCACAAGGGTGGCCACGCCCCGTTCTCCCTGGCGTGGATGACGGCCGTCGGTGAGCGGACCACGAGGATCCAGCTCGGCACTTCGGTTCTGACACCGACATTCCGGTACAACCCCGCAGTCATCGCTCAGGCATTCGCCACGATGGGACTGCTCTACCCCGGACGGGTGATGCTCGGGGTCGGCACCGGTGAGGCGCTCAACGAGATCGCGACCGGGTTCGAAGGCGATTGGCCCGATTTCAAGGAACGCTTTGCCCGCCTACGCGAATCCGTGCAGCTCATGCGCGAACTGTGGAAGGGCGGCCGGGTCGACTTCGAAGGTCAGTACTACCGCACCACCGGGGCCTCGATCTATGACGTTCCCGTAGAGGGCATTCCGGTGTACATCGCGGCAGGCGGTCCGGTCGTCGCCCGCTACGCCGGTCGCGCGGGTGACGGATTCATCTGTACCTCCGGTAAAGGCATGGAGCTCTACAACGACAAGTTGATGCCAGCCGTCGCCGAGGGCGCACAGAAGGCCGAACGGAAGCTCGAGGACATCGATCGTCTGATCGAGATCAAGATTTCCTATGACACCGATCCCGCACAGGCACTGGAGAACACCCGATTCTGGGCGCCGCTGTCCCTGACACCCGAGCAGAAACATGACATCACCGACCCGATCGAGATGGAGGCCGCCGCGGATGCGCTCCCCATCGAGCAGGTCGCGAAGCGGTGGATCGTGGGCGCCGACCCGGACGAAGTGGTCGAGGCGATCAAGCCCTACATCGACGCAGGGCTGAACCACCTGGTCTTCCACGCTCCCGGTCACGATCAGAAGCGCTTCCTCGAGTTGTTCGAGCGTGACCTGGCACCCCGGCTTCGCCGGCTCGGCTAGCTCACCCCAGCCCGTCACCGCACCGTCCAGCCAGACACCGCGGTGACCGTCACCGCACACGTCCAGCCATAGACAGTGCGATGACCGTCTGCGGCGCACCAGGTGTTCGGCCCTACGGAGTGGCTGGAAATTCCCACCACTCACCCGGGCCGTTCGTCGCCATCGCCTGGTGCGCCGCTGTACGACTTTTCACCGGGCACCCAACTTCTCTGCCCGAGAGCCGATCCAGTCGCTCGACCAGCCTGAAGACCAAGGAGATCACGTGAAGAGAGTGGGCGTCATCGGCGGCGGAATAATGGGGAAGGGATGTCGGAAGTAGTTGCACGAGCAGGTGTTTCAGCGACCATTCTCGAGCGCGACATCACCTCGGCCAATGCCGCAACGGACCGTACCCAGTCGTCCCTCGCCCGTGCCGTCAAGTCGGGACGACTCGACAGCAATGCCAGCACAGCCCGCCGCCGTTGTTACAGCGCATGGTCGATGCCGGTCGTCTGAGTAAGAAGACCGGCCAGGGTTTCTACTCCTACACATAGTCCAGACCACCCGTCGAGAAATGGACGGCCAGAATCAGTCCCGGCACCGGCAGCGATCGAGTGCCCATATTTCCCACCCCGCAACAGGAGACTTCTGCCCGTGTCGATCACAGACGACATCCACGTCCTCACGCAACCGGTTCACCCCGCCGACTGGACCGAACTGGACACCAAGGCCGTCGACACCATCCGGGTGCTCGCCGCGGACGCG
>NZ_JAAOQS010000058.1:0-55751 GCF_011603105.1 Rhodococcus sp. A14
GGGCGATCGCCCGCCGCTCCCCACCCCGGCCGACCGGCACCAGATCCCCGGCCCGCCGCGCCAACGGATACAACGTCGACCACTTCCACACGAACGGCACCGCCCGCGACGCCGGCGTCATCGGCATCAGATCACCGAGCTGGGTCCACAACGGATTCAGGTGCTCGGCCTCGAAATCGTGGTAGAGCTGTTTCAGCTCCGGAGCGTCGTCGAGCGAGGGGTCGGGGGTATGCATGGAGGGCTCCTTCGAATGTGGAGACCGAGGATCGGCGACGGCGCCATACACGTCGCCGATCCTCGGAAGTCTTACGACGCGGCGTGTTCCTGCGCGAGGCGTTGGCGAATGTCTTCGCGCATGGCCTTCTTGTCGATCTTTCCGACCTTGGTGGTGGGCATCTGATCGACGATGACGAGCCGCTCGGGGAGTTTGAATCGGGCGACGCCGGCCTCGTTCATGAGGGTGACGACGTCGTCGAGGGTGACGTCGTGGCCTTCGGTCAGCGACAGGTACAGGCACAGCTTTTCACCGAGTTTGGGGTCGGGCATGGCGACGGCGGCGGCCATCTCGACGCCGTCGATCTGGTACGCGAAGTTCTCGACTTCCTCGGCGGAAATCTTCTCCCCGCCGCGGTTGATCATGTCCTTGTCGCGGCCGGCGACCACCAGGTTTCCGTCGGGGCGGCGGACGACGATGTCGCCGCTGGCGTACCACCCGTCGGGAGTGAACGCTTTCGCGTTGTGTTCGGGTGCCCGGAAGTAGCCGCGCGGGGTGTAGGGGCCGCGGGTGAGCAGGGCGCCGGGGGTGCCGTCGGGTACCGGTTCGCCGATCTCGTCGACGACGGCGATCTCGTCGGCCTCGCTGACCGGTCGGCCCTGGGTATTGGTGATGACTTCCGGGTCGTCGTCGAGACGGGTCATGTTGATCAGTCCCTCGGCCATCCCGAAGACCTGCTGCAGACGGGCGCCGAGGACGGGTTCGACGCGGGCGGCGAGTTCGTCGGGCATGCGGGATCCGCCCACCTGGAGCACCCGCAGCGTGGTGCCGGTCATGGTGTGGTGCTCGCGTTGGTGCTCGATCCAGGTCTGGGCGACGGCGGGAACGACGGTGGCGACGGTGACGCCTTCGGCGTCGATGGTGCGCAGGGCCCGCTCGGGGGCCGGCGACGGCAGCATCACGGTGCGGCCGCCGGCGAACAGCGCACCGAGAATGCCCGGACACGCCAGTGGGAAGTTGTGACTGCTCGGCAAGGTCCCGAGATAAACGGTGTCGGAGTCGAATTCGGTGACATCGTTGCAGCGGAGGACGTTGTAGACGTAGTCGTCGTGGGTGCGGACGATCAGTTTGGGCAGTCCGGTGGTGCCGCCGGAGAGCAGCAGGCAGGCCACGTCGGCGCCGGTCGGTTCGTATTCGGCGTCGGTGAATCGAACGGGGGTGTCCATGCCGGCGGCGAGCGCGCGCTCGGGTGCGTGCGGCGTC
Source organism: Rhodococcus sp. A14 (assembly GCF_011603105.1). Classification (NCBI taxonomy): domain Bacteria; kingdom Bacillati; phylum Actinomycetota; class Actinomycetes; order Mycobacteriales; family Nocardiaceae; genus Rhodococcus; species Rhodococcus sp. A14. Next base: position 1,478 of record NZ_JAAOQS010000058.1, read on the forward strand.
GCGTCGTTCGAGAGTTCTCCGTGGACGAGCACCGTCCGGATGCTGGGTACGTCGGCGGCGATCTGCTGGGCGATCTGGCGCAGGTCGGTGTCCCGGTCGGTGTCGGCGACGACGATCGCGGTGGCCTCGGACAGCGACGCCAGGTGAGTGAGTTCGTGTCTGCGGTGCGCGGGCAGCGCCATCACGGGGACGATCCCGGTCCGGAAGCATGCGAGGGTGAGTGCGACGAACTCCCAGCTGTTGGGCAGTTGCAGCACGATCCGGTCACCGGGGGCGATCGACAGGTCGAGCAGGTACTGGGCGCAGGAGGCGGACTTGTCCCACAGTTGCCGGTAGGTCAGGCGGGTGGAGCCGTCGACGAGTGCTTCGTCGTCGGGTCGGCGCTCGACCTGTCCGGCGATGTGGGAGCCGATCGACGTTCCCTGCCAGTACCCGGCCTTGCGGTACTGCTCGGCGACCTCGTCGGGCCAGGGCACGACACCCTCGATGGACAGCGGGGTGCGGGTGCTCATTGCAGCTCTCCTTCGAGTGCGGTGGGCCGGTTCGGTGCCGGGAGGATGACCGCGTCGAGGGCCGTCAGTCCGGTCGGGGTCAGCCGCAGTGGATTGATCTCGATATCGCTGATCTCGGGATGGGCGGCCAGGTAGCCGGCGACGGTGACGGCGAGGTGGGCGAACTCGTCGCGGTTCAGGACGGGGCCGCCACGCCAGCCGTCGAGCAACGGCGCGCACTGGAGGTCGTCGAGCATGGCGGCAGCCGCGGCGTGGGTGAGGTGGTGGCTGCGGATGGCGACATCGCCGATGGCTTCTGCCGCCGTGCCGCCGAGACCGGCGACGACGATGGGCCCGAACACCGGGTCGCGGCGGGCGCCGAGGAACAGGTCCACCCCGGAGGTGGCCATGCTCTCGACCAGATACGCAGGTGCGTCGATGGCGTCGAGTGCGTCGAGTGCGGTGTCGAGGTCCTCCGCGGTGCGAATCCCCAGGTGGACTCCACCGATCTCCGTCTTGTGCACGACCGTGGCGTCGAGGATCTTCACCGCGACCGGGAGCGTGATTTCGGTGAGGGCCTGGTGTGCGGCGGTGCGGTCGGTGCAGACGCGCCTCTGGGGTGTGGCGATTCCGAGGGCGTCGAGGAGGTCCTTGGCGGTGGCCTCGTCGGCGGGCAGCGAGAGTGCCGGTGCCGCCGACGGCGTGGTGGTCGTGGTGTCGGCGGCGCGCAGGTAGCGACTTCGTGCGTCGTGTACCAGCGCACTGATGCCGGTGGCGAGGGCGGTCGGGCTCGGCAGTACCGGGACGCCGATCTCTCCGGCCGACGCGGAGGTCTTGCCGACGGCCTTTCCGGGGCCGCCGATGCCGAGGACGACGGGCACGTCGGTGTGTACTCCGGATTCGCGGACGGCGGCGGCGAGATCGATAGCGTCGGGTTCGGCGAGGGCGTAGACCGCGAGGGCGTCGATCCGGGGGTCGGCCGCTGTGGTCGCCAATACGTTGCCGAAGGTGGCGCCGGGCCGACCGGTGTCGACGGGATTGGCCTGGAACGTCAACGGCGGCAGCAGTTCCGACAACCCCGCTTGGGTCGATCCGGTGAGGGTGGGCACCTGCACGTCCTGGGCGAGCAATTCGTCGAGGATCATCAGACCGGGGCCGGCCTGGGCGGTGACGAGGCCGATGCCGGGGGTCGGGGCGGCGGTCAGTCGGGTGCGGCTGAGCACGGCGAGCGCATCGACGAGTTGCCGCTCGGAGTCGACGACCACGGCGCCGGCCTCGGCCAGCAGCGCCCGGGTGGTCTTCCAGGACGTCGCGAGGGCGCCGGTGTGCGATTCGGAGAAGGCGGAGACGTCGCTGCGCCCGACGACGATCGCCACGATCGGCTTCTCGGCAGTGACCTTGCGCACCGCCGCCAGCAGCGCCTGGCCGTCGTCGACGGATTCGACGTGGAGCGCGATGGCGGTGACGGTCGGGTCCTCGCTCAGGTATTCGAGTACGTCGACGCTGGTCACGTCGACACTGTTGCCCAGCCCGACCCCGAGTCCGACGCCGACTCCCTGCTCGGAGAGCAGGAACGACAGGGCGTGGTTCATGCCGCCGCTGGCCGCGACGACCGCGACGGTGCCGCGGTTGATGTGTTCGACCGTCGGCACGAAACTCACGGTGGTGTTTCCCGGGCGGAAGAAGCCGGAGGTGTTGGGGCCGAGCAACCGGATCCCGGTCTCGGCAGTGATGTCGGCGAGCTGATTCTGCAGCGCGATACCGTCGGGGCCGGCCTCGGCGAATCCGCCGGAGCAGATCAGCGCGGCGCCGACGCCGCAGTCCGCGGCCTCACGCAGCGCGGCTGGGGTGGCGGCGGCCGGAATGCAGAGCACGGCCAGGTCGATTGGCGCGCCGTGCGATTCGGTGGCGGCGGCCAGCGACACGTGGAATCCGTCGCCTGCGCCCTTGGGGTTGATCCCGTAGGCAGTCACGGTGCCGTCGCTGCCACGAGTGATCGCGTCGAGCATCACCGACCCCAGTTTCGCGGGCGAGGCGGATGCTCCGACGACGGCGATCGACGTCGGGGCGAACAGTCGGTTCAGTTGTGTGTTCGTCGGCGCGGGAGTGTGTGTCAGTGTCATTTCGCGACCTCGGCGGAGGTGAGGACACGCGGATGCGCGTCGGCGGTAGATTCGAAGGCGACGGCGTCGGCGCGACCGGACAGGATCAACGTTGCGGCGCAGTCCCGTTCGTCGACAGCGCGCCTGGCGCGCAGAGACGTGGGCTGGTCGACGACGATCACCGGGATGCGATGGGTGAAGCGGATGTGTTCGGCGCACAACACCCGGGAGAGGGCAGTGCCTCCGCGGACCGCGACAGCAACCGGTTTCCGCGCACACAGCTCATCGAGTTCGGTGCGGGTGACGACGTCGAGCGAGGTCCGGTCTGCGTCCGGTGCGGTGAAGATCGCCGCCACGTCCGGTTCGCCGGTGGATGTTCCGGCAGCCACTGTCGTCGTGCCGTCGCTGAAATGTAGGGAATCGTTGGAGAATTCGGCGATCTGCAGCAACCGGGACCCGAGCATGACGGCTCCGATGGTCAGCGGGGTATCCAGGGGCGTGGCACCGTGCTGGGTGTTCCAGGCGCGCTCGGCGTCGGAGACGAACCGGGGGTCGCGCACGCGCATCTTCTCGGCCGAGATGGCGCGGCTGAAGAAATGGAATCCGAACTGCCACGGTTCGAGTGCGCGGTAGTACTCCCCGAAGTGGTCCCACCAGGACAGGCTCGGCATCGCCGAGTCCTGGATCTTCGCGACCTGTGGGCGACGGATGTCCTCGAATGCGGCTAGGGCGGCGTCGAGGTCGCCGCGATGATCGGCGACGGTCTGGGCGAGGACGGCGGCATCTTCCATGGCCATCTTGGTGCCGGAGCCGACCGAGAAGTGGGCGGTGTGCACGGCGTCGCCGAGGACGACCACGGGGGTGCCCTGCGCGGCGCGGGTGTGCCAGCGGCGGGTGCGGCGGGTACGGAAGTTCGCCCACCGAGAGTTGTTCGCCACCAACGAGTGGCCGTCGATCTGATCGGCGAACAGTTCCTCGAGGTAACGCTGGGACACCAGGTCCGACTGCCCGGGCGGGGTGGACATGTCGAAGCCGTCCAGGCCCGCACGGCGCCAGGTGGCCTCGTCGGTTTCGACGATGAACGTGCTCAGGTCGGAGCCGATCGGGTAGGCGTGCACGGCGAAATTCCCGTGCTCGGACTGCTTGTGCAGGAAGGTCAGTCCGTCGAACTGGAACGTGGTGCCGAACCAGATGAACTTGACCGCGGCCTCGTCTACCGAATGCCCGAGCTCGTCCACGAAGCGTTCCCGCGATGCAGAGTTCGCGCCGTCGGCGGCGATGATCAGGTCGTACTCACCGCCGGCGTCGAGCGCGTCGACATCCACGGTGGTCGAAAAATGAAGGCGCGCGCCCAGTTCGGTCGCGCGGTCCTGCAGTGCTCCGAGCAGGACCCGTCGGTGCACGGCGGACATTCCGTTGCCGCCGGCGGATGTGGTCACACCCTTGCTGCGCACCTCGATGGTGTCCCAGTGCCTGCCGTGCTCGGCCAGAGCGTCCCGCAGTACGGGATCGATCCGGTCGACGTTGTCGAGCGTCGCGTCGGAGAACACGACCCCGAATCCGAAGACGTCGGATTCGTTGTTGCGTTCGAAGACGTCGATGGTGGTCCCCGGCACGGTCTGTGCCAACGCGATGGCGGAGAACAATCCGCCCGGTCCACCGCCGATGCAGGCGACGCGCAGCGGTGCTGCGTCAGGCGACGAATTCTGATCTGGGATGGACATCAATGTCGGCCCCTCATATGACTGTGGCCCGGATCTCGGGCGAACTCTCACCTAATTATGTGACAGATTTTGTCGAATAGTCAATGACGTTGTTACATGTTTTCCGAAATCTGGGCGACGAAACCCTCCGCACCTGCACGAAGGGTGTCGTGGCACTCGGTGAACACCTCGTGGGCGACCCGGCCGCGCCAACCCGGCGGCAGCAGCGATTCCGGCAGGTCGGGGTCGCGGAACGGGTACTTCCGATACTCCTGAATCAGCTGCATCCGTTCGACAAGGGCCGCCCGGCCGCCGAGGCCCCGGCGGTAGCGCGCCAACCTGGGCTGGAACTCCTCGATGAACCCCTGATAGTCGGCGCCGAGCTCACGCAGATCCCAGCACCGTTCCGCGATGAGTCGGTCGAACGGAAGGCCCGCCGTCTGACTGCGCAGGAACTGGATGTGCAGTTCGTCATCACCGGAAAGCATTTCGCGCAGCTGCTTCTCTCGGTCGTGCGGCGAGAACCAGGCGGTGCCGCCGTGATGCCCGAACCCCCACCACGTCAGTGCCGTTTCGATGCGTTTGCGCCGCTCGCGGCTCAGGTCGGATTCGTCGACGAGCGCCTGCGTCCAGGTGCGGTCCCAGTCGTCGAAGTGCCGCTCGAAGATGCGGGCACGGCCGTCGTCGAGCAGGTGCCAACTCTTGTCGTTGAGCAGGTACGACACCTCGCGCCCATTCTTCGCCGAGTCGAACCACCCCTCCTTGCGCAGGCGGGTCATCACCACCCGCACCGTGGCCGGCTCGACTCCGAAGACCCCCATCAGTTCGGTCAGGGCCCCGAGCTTGGCCGCCCCGCCGGTATAGCGGAAGTATTCGCCGTACAGATCGAACACGAGTGCCCGTGGTCGCATGTGTGCCATCCCTTCGCCCGCGATCGATCCATTCGACCAGCAATATGTGTCATTGGTATTGACTTCAGAGGCAATTATGTCACATAGTGACTGTGCTCACATAGTCTTCTCGCGGTCGTCCCACCGACCACGAACCGCCCGACGTCACGCAAGTGTGTCGGACTCCCCCATCACCTCCAGACACCCACCCGCAACGGAGGAAACAGGTGACCCCCCTGACCACATCCGCACTCGACGGCCCCGGCACCCGGCGTTCCAGCGCCTCGATCGTCGCCCTCTGCTTCGTCATCATCGTCTACGACGGCTACGACCTGGTCGTCTACGGCGCCACCGTTCCGTCACTCCTCGCCTACGAACCCTGGCAGCTCACCGCGGGCCAGATCGGTGCGATCGGTAGCTACGCGCTCGTCGGCATGCTGCTCGGGGCACTGTTGTCGGGGTGGCTGGCCTCGCGGGTCGGCGCCCGCGCCATCGTGCTCGGCTCGCTGATCTCCTTCTCGGTGATCATGGGCCTCACCGCGCTCGCGCCCAATCCCGAGGTGTTCGGCCTGCTGCGATTCCTCGGAGGTCTCGGCCTCGGTGGTGTCGTCCCCACCGTCATCGCACTGACCGTCGAGTACTCACCGCCGTCGCGCCGGCAGTTCAACAACGCACTGATGTACAGCGGCTACTCCGTCGGGGGCATGCTCTCCGCCCTCGCAGCGCTGGCCTTGCTTCCGGAGAACAGTTTCCGAATCATGTACGCCCTCGGTCTGTTGCCGTTGGTCACCATCGTGCCCCTGGCGTGGCGGTACCTCCCCGAATCCGCGGCTTTCCTCGTCGGCAAGGGCCGAATCATCGAAGTGCGGGCGCTCGCCGACAAGTTCGGGATCGACCTCCCCGCATCGTCGGCCACCACGTCGAACGGAAGCATGGCATCGCTGGTGACCGGGCCCCGCCGGATCCCCCTGCTCCTTCTCGTCGTCGCCTCGTTCTGCGGCCTGCTTCTGGTCTACGGGGTCAACACCTGGTTGCCGAACATCATGCGCCAGTCGGGCTACTCCCTCGGTAGCTCGCTGAGTTTCCTGCTGGTGCTCAACCTCGGAGCCATCGTCGGTGCACTCGCAGCCTCGAGAGCCGCTGACCGATTCGGCAGCAAACCGGTCACCGTCACGTCATTCCTGCTCGCCGTGGTAGCCATCCTCGCCCTGGGAACAGGACTGCCGGTGTCTGCAGCCATGGCCGTGGTCGCCGTCGCCGGGCTCGGCACCGTCGGTACCCAGATCCTCGTCAACGGCTACGTCGCGACATATTTCGGTGAGAACGAGCGCACCGCGGCTCTGGGCCTCTCACTCGGACTCGGCCGGGTCGGCGCCATCGTCGGGCCGATCCTCGGCGGTTGGATCGCCTCCTCCGCGCTCGGCGTCGAGTGGAACTTCTACGCGTTCGCGGCTTTCGCCGCGCTCGGCTGCCTCGCGGTCGCGCTGGTCAGCCGATCGGCTGCAAGCACACCGCACCCGTCGAGCACCGTTCCCGCCACCTCGCAGCTCACGGCCTCGGCATCGTCGGAACGACTCTGACACCCCTCGATTGGAGACACCATGTCCACAACCTTCGTCCTCGTCCACGGCGCTTGTCACGCCGGCTGGTCCTGGCGGCCCGTGGCCGGCTATCTGCGCGCTCAGGGACATCGCGTGTACATGCCGACCCTGCCCGGACTCGGCACCGAAGACACGAAAGCCAACATCCACCTCGCCGACTCGGTCGATTACCTGGTCGACTACGTCGAGAAGCGGGACCTCACCGACATCGTCCTCGTCGGTCACAGCTGGGGCGGCTTCCCCGTCTCCGGCGCCTCCGTGCGGCTCGCGACACGCATCTCCCGGTTGGTCTACTGGAGCGCGTTCGTGCCCCAGACCGGAGAGTCGCTGATCGATCTGTGCCCGCCCGCCTACGGCGACATGTTCCGCGCCTCGGCGGCTGCCTCCACCGACAACTCGGTGACGTTCCCGTTCGAAGTGTTCTGCGCCGCCTTCATGCAGGACGCATCCCCCGAGACCCAACGCATCGTCTACCCACTGCTCGAAAGCCAACCGTTCCACACCATGAACGAGTCCCTCGACCTCGATGAGTGGGAACGGCTCCAACTGCCCTCTAGCTACGTGCTGTCCAAGGATGACCTCGCCCTGCCGCCCGGGGAATTCGGTTGGGCCCCTCGCTTCACCGAACGGCTTCCAGGCGCACCCCTGATCTACACCCCTGGCAGCCACGAATCCCAGCTCACCCAGCCGGAGCCGCTCGCCGCTGCCCTCGTCGAGGCCGCAGCGAGCTGACCGGATAGCCGTTCATTCCGAGAGAAGAGAGTTCATGACCACGACCGTCACCGCCGCCGTCGCCCGCAACACCGGCGAACCACTCACTATCGAGCAACTGCAGCTCGACGGGCTGCGTTCGAACGAGGTGCGGGTGCGAATGGTCGCCACCGGCATCTGCCACACCGACGCCATCGTGCGCGACGGCATCTACCCCACCCCTCTCCCCGCCGTCCTCGGCCACGAGGGTGCCGGCGTCGTCGAGGCGATCGGAGAGGCAATCACCAACGTCGATGTGGGCGATCACGTCGTCCTGTCCGCCGCCTACTGCGGGCACTGCAGGCAGTGCCGGTCCGGTCGAATGGCATACTGCGAGAACCTCTTCGAAGAAGATTTCGGCGGACACCGGCACGACGGCACGACGGCACTATCGGTGGACGGCGCACCGATCTCCTCCCACTTCTTCGGGCAGTCCTCGTTCGCGACGCACGCCAACGTCGTCGAGACCAGCGTCGTCAAGGTCGATCCCGGAGCGCCACTCGCCACCCTCGCCCCGCTCGGCTGTGGCCTGCAGACCGGTGCCGGCGCCGTCCTCAACGACCTGCGTCCCGAGCCGGGAACCTCCCTCGTGGTGTTCGGGACCGGCGCCGTCGGCTCGGCCGCGATCATGGCAGCCCGCGTCGCCGGATGCACCACCGTTATCGCCGTCGACCTCCACGATTCCCGGCTCGAGCTCGCCCAGCAGATCGGCGCCACGCACACCGTCAACGCCGGCACCGTCGATGTCGTCGACGAACTGAAGAAGATCACGAACGGGGACGGCGTCGACTACGCCATCGACACCACCGCGGTACCGGCGGTGCTGCGCCAAGCCGCCGATTCCCTCGGAATTCGAGGAACACTGGCCCTCGTCGGTGCGGCCGCCCCCGGCACCGAGGTGAATTTCGAGATCGGCGCGTCGCTGGTCAAGGGGTGGACGTTCAAGACGATCATCCAGGGCAGTTCGGTGCCCCAGGTGTTCATCCCCCGATTGGTCGAACTGTGGAAACAGGACAGATTCCCGTTCGACAAGCTGATCCGCACCTACTCTCTCGCCGACATCAACACCGCGTTCGCCGACTCCGCGGACGGGTCGACGATCAAGCCAGTTGTCGTCTTCTGAGCACACCTCCGCACCGGCAAACCATCTTCTCCGCAACCAGCCAAGGAGCAAATTTTCATGACCACCACCCACGATGTCCTGTCGATCGGCCACCTCATCGGCCACACCCTGACCGACGTCGACAACTACGACGAGGTCCGTGACCCCGGCCGCCTCGACGACATCGTCGCCCGTGTCGCAGTCGGCACCCCCGCCGATGTGAACCAGGCGGTGGAACTGGCGCACCGCGCGTTCGCGTCGTGGAGGAACGTCCCGCCCGCCGAGCGGGCTCAGCTGTTGCTCCGCGCCGCAGACGTGCTCGCCGACTGCGCGGAGGATCTCGCGCCGCTGCTCGTCCGCGAGCACGGCGGTGTGCTGTGGGAAGCTCAGACCGACTTCGCCCTCGGCACCGGTGTGCTCCAGCACACCGCGAGTCTCGTCGACGGGTTCTTCACACCCGTCCAGTACGACGACGAGCAGAGCTTCATCAGCATCGAGCGCGTTCCCCGCGGCGTCGTCGCAGCGGTCGTGCCATGGAACATGCCCGTGGTGCTGACCATGATGAAGCTCGCGCCCGCGCTCGCCACAGGCAACACCATCGTGCTCAAGCCGTCCCCGTTCGCGCCTGCCGCGCTGACCCTGGCCTTGCAACGCATCGCGCAACAACTTCCCGAGGGCGTGGTCAACGTCGTCCACGGAAACGCGGACGTCGGACAGGCACTCACCTCCCATCCGCTGGTGCGCAAGGTCGGCTTCACCGGCGGCACCGCCACCGCCCGGCACGTCATGGCCTCGGCCGCAGGCACGATCAAGAACCTGACCCTCGAACTCGGAGGCAACGACCCGGCGGTCGTCCTCGACGATGTCGACATCGATGCCGCGCTCGACCGAATGCTCAAGGGCGTGTTCACCCGATCCGGCCAGATCTGCTTCGCGGTCAAGCGCATCTACGTACCCCGCTCGCTGTACGGCACCTTCGCCGACGCCTTCTGCGAACGAGTCGACCAGTACGCCGTCGGACACGGGCTGGACGAAAACGCCAGCTTCGGACCGCTGAACAACAAGGCCCAGTTCGACAGCGTCACGAACCTGATCGAAGGGACGAAGAACTCCTCCGCGAACATCATCCAGCTCGGAAAGAAGCTCGACTCTGCCGCTGACGGGTACTACGTTCTCCCGCATGTGGTTCGCGACGTCGAACACTCCGCGCCGATCAGCAGCTGCGAACAGTTCGGACCCGTCATCCCCCTCATCGCCTACGACGACGAAACCCAGGTCGTGGAGTGGGCGAACGACTCCGAATACGGACTCGGCTCATCAGTCTGGACGACCGATATCGATCGCGGACTTGCGATCGCGCGTCAGATCGAGGCCGGCAGTACGTTCATCAACTCGCACGCATTCGAATCCCTCGACCTGCGCATGCCTTTCGGCGGCGTCAAGCAGAGCGGTATCGGACGCGAGTTCGGCGAAGCGGGCATGGGCGAGTACGTCGAAGACCACGCGATCCGCGTCGTGAAGTAGCCGGCCCAAGGTGTGGCGGTGCGTTCGTCATCACGCGCACCGCCACACTCGGCACTGTTGCATCCGCCGTTGTGGTCGACGATCGGTTCTATCTCATCGACGCCGGCCACGGGGTGATGCGTCAGCTCCGAAACGCCAAGCTGGGCAGCAACTACGAATCGGACTTCGATGGTCCCTCGATGTACTGGCCGGAGTGTTCCTTACTCAACTCCATTCCGACCACATCGTCGACCTCGATAAGATTCTCAGTGAGGGAATGGCGGATTCTGGCGGTCATCGCAACAGCAGTCGTTCCATCTCTTCGATGGGTGTGCGAAATTCTAGCCGTTTCCGGGGGCGCTCATTGAGTTGCCGTGAGACCCACTCCAGGTCTGCTTTCGAGTGCACACTCAGGTCCGAACCTTTGGGGAAGTACTGACGGAGAATGCCGTTCGTATTCTCGTTGGTCCCGCGCTGCCAGGGTGCGTGTGGATCACAGAAGTAGATGTCGATGCCGGTGGCCGCGCTGACGCTCTTCCAGTCCCGCATCTCCGAACCCTGGTCCCACGTCAAGGTCCGGCGCAGGCTCGTGGGCAGCGTCTCGAGCTGTTCGGTCAACGCGGGCGCGGTCTGCTCGGGCTTGTATCCGTCGGGCAGATGAACGAGCATGACGGTGCCGGTCGAACGTTCGACGAGTGTGCCGATCGCGCTCAGATTCCGTTTGCCGACAATGAGGTCACCCTCCCAATGCCCCGCTACTGCACGGTCTTTCACGTCTTTGGGGCGGTCCGCGATGTTGGCCATGTCGGGGATCCGATTCTTGCGCTGGCCGGCTTTCCGACTGGGTCGGCGCAGCCCACGTCCGGTCCGCAGCGATCGGGTGAGGGTGTGTTCGAGTCCGCCGCGGGAGGGTTGGTAGAGCGATTGGTAGATGGTCTCGGTGCTCACCCGCATCTGTGGATCGTCGGGGAAATCGAGTCGGAGGCGGCCCGCGATCTGCTCGGGTGAATGGCGCTCGGTCAGAGATTTCTCGACCGTCTCGCGCAGCGACGGATTGGTCGCGAGCTTGGACGGCTTGGGCCGCGAGGCCCGATGGTAGGCGGCTGCGTGCGCCGATCTGGCTCGGTACCGCCCGGACGGCTCACGATTGCGGGCGATCTCGCGTGAGATCGTCGACGGACTCCGGTTCAGGGCTTTCGCGATGTCACGAAGCGTGTGACCTGCGGCGATGCCGATGGCGATCTCTTCCCGTTCCGCGAACGTCAAACAACGGCCCTTGAGGTTGCGGCCACGCCGGGGACGCACCCCACCGCATGCCGCAAGCCACCGAGCGCCCTGTTTGCGATACGAGCCGGCCGCCTCGGCCGCGTCCGTGATGAACTCACCCGCAGCCATCCCCGCCCAGAACGTTTGAAAGATCTCCGGAACCATCCGATGAGAATATTTCGCCATGTGCAACACCCTTTGATCAGTGGTGTTGCGATCACCGCACGAACCCAAGGATCTTCATCCGGGATCCACAGTTCGAGACCAAAGCCGCTGTCGTCCTCGATCTGTATGCCCGCAGGTACGACGGCATCGAGCTGGGCGCGGACGAGTACGTGATCTCCGCGGACGAAAAACCCTCCATCCAGGCCCGTCGCCGTTGCCATGACACCCAGCCGGCCGGCAAAGGCCGTCCGATGCGAGTCAATCACGACTACCGCCGCGGTGGGGCGTTGACGTATCTCGCGGCCTACGACGTCCACCACGCCCGGGTGTTCGGTCGATGCGAACAGTCCACCGGCATAGTACCGTTCACCGCCCTGGTCGATCAGGTCATGACCTGCGAGCCCTATGCGTCGGCGCAACGCGTGTTCTGGATCGTCGACAACGGATCCTCGCACCGGGGCCGGGCCGCGATCGATCGGCTGTCCGCGAGGTATCCGAACGCGGTGATGGTGCACACCCCGGTGCACGCGTCGTGGCTCAATCAGGTCGAGATCTACTTTTCTATAATCCAACGCAAAGTGCTCTCACCCAACGATTTCGAAGACCTCGATGCTGTCGAACGGCGCCTGCTCACCTTCGAGGAACGGTACAACGCCACCGCCGTGCCGTTCAAGTGGCGCTACACGATCACCGACCTGCACCGGCACCTCGAACGACTCGACCACCACGATCGAACCCTGCAAGCGGCATGACCCCCGACAAATTAACGAATCAGACCACTTAGTAGGATTATGCGTCTCAATCGCAGTTCAAAGAATGCGAACGCTGCAGCAGCGGCGCCTTCACCTTCAGTACGACGAGTGGCTACTCGCCCAGAATCCTGAGCAGCACCAGTCGATCGACAACGACGCAGCAAACCCGAATCGACTGGCAGGCATCCACACCGAACTGTTGTTCAAGGCTATGTGGGAAGCCGCCGACGTCCTCACGACTCGACAGATTGAGATCTGGCACGATCCGCAAGGGCGATTCATGACGTGCGACGCTCCGGTCCTTGTTCCGTTCAGGCACAACGTGCGGCCAAGCCTGATCTCGTCACCGTATATCGTCTGGCCAGTCAGCCCATACCGCGTGGTGGCCCTCGCGAACGACCTCAGTGGTCAGAAAGCTTTGCTGCGTAAAGCGACTGGCAGCCTCGTAGGCACAGTGCGAAAGGGAGTGGAGCAAGGACGGGAGCGGATGATCTTCGCGACCGAGGAACAATGCAATCGGCTGCCGAAAGGCAAACCGTTCCGGCGTAGGGCTCGGACAAGGCTCCGCTGCTCGCAACGCACTCCACGTGGAGAAATCATTCCATCTCCAGGCTGTTGCGTGGAATGGAACGCATGCTCCCGCACCGAAGATGTGGGTCGCATGTGTGGCGGCAATTTCGACCCCCTCCGGAAAGCGCGGGTGCGTCGAGCAGCAGTCACATGCGCGAACTACGTAGGAATGTAGGCCGATCGATCCGGCCCAGTCGGATCGAGGAATCCGTCCGGTCGGTGCCGCCGGCGGCACGCGATGACTCGGTGCCGCCGACCGCAACGGTCGGGTCGCCTACCTGGGGCCCATCCGGATGGCGCCGTCGAGGCGGATGGTCTCGCCGTTGAGCATCGCGTTGTCGATGATGTGCGCGGCGAGGGCGGCGTATTCGGTGGCCTTGCCGAGCCGGGAGGGGTGCGGCACCTGCTGTCCGAGGGACTTCTGCGCCTCCTCGGGAAGCCCGGCCATCATGGGCGTTTCGAAGATTCCGGGCGCGATGGTGACGACGCGGATGAGGTGGCGGGCCAGTTCGCGGGCGATCGGCAGTGTCATCGCGGCGACGCCGCCCTTGGAAGCCGCGTAGGCGGGCTGACCGATCTGGCCGTCGAACGCGGCGACGGAGGCGGTGTCGATGATGACGCCGCGTTCCCCGTCGACGGGTTCGGTCTGGGCGATCTTCTCCGCGGCGAGGCGCAGGACGTTGAAGGTGCCGACGAGGTTGATGCGGACGACGCGTTCGAAGTCCGCGAGGGGAAGGGCGCCGGCCTTGCCGAGAACCTTGCCGGGCGTCGCAATTCCGGCGCAGTTGACCACCACGCGAAGGTCGCCGAGCGACGCGGCGAAGTCGATCGCGGACGTGACGTCGCCGGCGGAGGTGACGTCGGCGGCCGTGAAGTAGGCACCCTTCCCGATCTCCTTGGCGGCGACTTCCCCGTCGGACGACGGGAGGTCCAGCAGCACGACCTGTGCACCGCGCTCGTGCAGGGCCCGGGCGGTGGCGTTACCGAGTCCGGATGCTCCGCCGGTGACGACAGCGACGGCTCCATCGATCTTCACAGAGTTCTCCTCGAATAGGGTTGCGGCAGTGGTGGTAAAGCGGGGTTGTCAGGGGACGCGCAGGATCAGGGCGTCGCCCTGTCCGCCGCCGCCGCAGAGGGCGACGGCACCGGTGCCGCCGCCGCGGCGCTGCAACTCGAGCGCGAGGTGCAGGGTGATGCGGGCGCCGGACATGCCGATCGGGTGGCCGAGGGCGATGGCACCGCCGTTGACGTTGACCCGGTCGGGGTCGACGCCGAGTTCGCGGGTGGAGGCGATCCCGACCGCGGCGAACGCCTCGTTGATCTCGATCAGATCCAGCTTGACGGGCGAGATACCTTCCGCATAACAGGCTTTCGCGATGGCACCGGACGGCTGGAACTGCAGACCCGAATCCGGTCCGGCGACCATGCCGTGCTCGCCGATCTCGGCCAGCCAGGTCAGCCCCTCCGCCTCGGCGCGTTCCTTGCTCATCACCACCACGGCGGCGGCGCCGTCGTTGATCGTCGACGCGTTCCCCGCGGTGACGGTGCCGCCGTCGCGGAACGCGCCGCGCAACCGCGCCAGGGTTTCGACGGTGGTGTCGGGGCGGATGCCTTCGTCGCGGCGCAGCCAGGTGCTCTCACCCCTGCGGGCGGGGATCTCGACCGGGACGACCTCGTCGTCGAAGATCCCGTTGTCCCAGGCCTTGGCGGCCAGCTGGTGCGAGCGCGCCGCGAACGCGTCCTGGTCGTCGCGGGCGATGACGTCCTTGTCGTTGCCGGCCTCGGTGAGCAGCCCCATCGGCTGATCGGTGAATGCGTCGTGCAGCCCGTCGAGGGCCATGTGGTCGACGAGAGTGACGTCGCCGTACTTGAAACCGCCGCGTGAACCGGGCAGCAGGTGCGGTGCCTGGCTCATCGACTCCATGCCGCCGGCGACGATCACGTCGAACGCGCCGGACCGGATGAACTGGTCGGCGAGGATGATCGACTCGACCCCCGACAGGCAGACCTTGTTGATGTTCAGCGACGGGGTGCTCATCGGGATGCCGGCCTTCGCGGCGGCCTGACGGGCGGGCATCTGCCCGGCGCCGGCGGTGAGGACCTGACCCAGGATGACGTACTGCACCTGGTCCGGGGCCACACCGGCCTTGCCGAGCGCCGCGTCGATGGCGATGGAGCCGAGGTCGGCGCCGGAGAATCCGGCGAGCGAACCCTGCAGGCGGCCGATCGGGGTGCGGGCGCCGGCGATGATCACAGAGGTGGGCATGTGAGGAGGAGCCTTTCTCGGGGGTGGGTGCGTCAGTTCGCGGCGAGGGTGCGGCTGATGACCAGGCGTTGAATCTGGTTGGTGCCCTCGAAGATCTGCGTGATCTTCGCTTCCCGCATGTACCGCTCGACGCGGAAGTCGCGGGTGTAGCCGTAGCCGCCGAGCACCTGGACGGCGTCGGTGGTGACCTTCATCGCGGCGTCGGTGGCGACGAGCTTGGCGACGGACGCGTTGCGGGAGTACGGCAGGCCGGCGTCGCGGCGACGGGCCGCGTCGATGTAGGTGGCGCGTGCCGAGTCGACGGCGGCGGCCATGTCGGCCAGCAGGAAGCCGAGTCCCTGATGGTCGATGATCTTCTTGCCGAACGCAGTCCGCTCCTGGGCGTAGGCGACGGCCTCGTCGAGGGCGGCCTGCGCGAGACCGACGGCGACCGCGGCGATGCCAAGCCGGCCGGAATCGAGTGCGCTGAACGCGATCTGCAGACCCTGCCCTTCCGCGCCGATACGTCGTTCCGCGGGCACGAAGGCGTCGTCGTAGTGCGCGGACGTTGTCGGCACGGCGTGCAGGCCCATCTTCTCCTCGGGCTTGCCGAACGTCAGGCCCTCGGTGTCCTTCGGGACCAGGAAGCAGGAGATCCCCTTCGATCCCTCACCGGTGCGGGCGAAGAGGTTGTAGAAATTGGCGATGCCGCCGTGGGTGATCCACGCCTTCGCGCCGTTGACGACGTACCCGCCGTCGGTCGCTGTGGCCTTGCAGGTCAGTGCGGCGGCGTCGGATCCGGCCTGCGGTTCGGACAGGCTGTAGGCGCCGATGGTGTTGCCGCCGAGCATCTCCGGGAGCCACTGCTGCTTCTGTTCGTCGGTGCCGAACGCCATCAGTGGGTGGCAGGCAAGGCTGTGGACGCTGACCGCGACCGCGACCGATGCCCAGCGGGCGGCGATCTCCTCGAGCACCTGCAGGTACACCTCGTACGGCTGCGCCCCGCCGCCCCACTCCTCCGGGTACGGCAGGCTCAGCAGTCCGGCCTCGCCGAGGGTGGCGAACACGCCTTCGGGGTAGGTCTCCGACTTCTCGTGCTCGTCGACGATCGGCGTCAGGACCTTGTCGGCGACGTCGCGCGTGAGCTGGATCAGGTCACGGGCTTCGTCAGTAGGCAGCAAGCGATCGACGGCCACGGTTTCTCCTCGAGAAGGCTACGGAAAACAGTACTGGATTACGCCCCAGGGTACTGATTGCGGAATAGTACTGCAAGGCATCGCCCAGTACTATTTCTGTCATGGAGCAGCCCACCCGACCCGGTTTCGCCACCCGACGGCGCACCCAGCTCTTCGACGCCCTCGTCGACCTGATCCTGGTCGAGGGGTTCGCCCACCTGACGCTCGACGAGATCGCGAACCGGCTGCGCTGTTCGAAGTCGACGCTGTACACCCTCGCCGGCAGCAAAGAGCAGCTCGTCCGAGCCGCTACCGTGCACTTCTTCCGCCGCGCGACCGACGACGTCGAGTCGCACATCGAGCCGATCGCCGGGGCCCGCGAGCGGATCACCGCCTACCTGTCGGCCGTGGGCACCGCCCTCTCGGCCGCATCCGACCAGTTCATGGCCGACCTCGACGCCTTCCCGCCGGCACGGGAGGTGTACGAACGGAACACCCAGTTCGCGGCTGGTCGAGTCCAGGAGTTGATCACCGAAGGCGTCGCCGGCGGGGACTTCCGCGACGTGCACGCGGCCTTCGCCGCCGACCTCGCCGCCACAATGATGGTCCGCATCCAGCAACGCGGGGTCCGCGACAGCACCGGACTCGACGATGCGCACGCCTACGCCGAACTCGCCGCGATCCTCACGGGCGGCATCAGCGCCTGAACCGTGTCACCGAGTTCGTGCGCCGAGTAGTTCCGCGGTTCTGCGCAACCGCATCAGCACCTGTAGATCGAGAGCCTTGTCGGGGTTGCGCCAGTCCGGGCCGAGGAGGCGGTCGATCGCGTCGAGACGCTGGTAGAGGGTGTTGACGTGCACGCCGAGACTCGCCGCGGTCGCCGAATGGTGGCGTCCGTGAGCGAGATACTCCGACAGTGTTTCCAGCAGTGGCACTCCGCGTTTGGCCTGCTCCGCCATCAGCGGCCCCAGTTGGGCCTCGGTGAGTTCGTCGAGGTGCTCGCGCGCCATGTGACTCAGCAGGATCCGGTAGATGCCCAGGCCGCGCGCGGACGAGACGTCCCCGGCGCGTCCCAATGTGTCGAGCACGTCGACGGTCTGCTGGGCTTCGACGTAGGCCTGCGCGAGCGCCTTCGCGCCACGCGCCGGCTCCGCGATTCCGATCGTCGCGTCGAGCCGTCCGGCGGTGAACACCGCCTGGACGGAGGCGGAATCCTTGGCGGGCACGACCGCCAGTGCGCGGGAACCATGCTCCGCGGCAACGGTTCCCGAAGGGAACGCGAATGTCCCGAGGGCGGTACGGACCGTGTCCGGGCCCGTGGCGATCGCCACGGCGACGCAGTACGTCGTGTCGGGGTTGAGTCCGGCCAACCGCAGTTGGCGGCGCTCGTCCTGTGCGGTCGCGGCGGGATGGGTCAGCAGGTCGACGAGAAAGGCATCCCGTGCACGACGCGTCGCCTCCCCGGCGGCACGTTCCTCGGCGAGCGACAGCGCGATCGCGGGTGCCGCACGTTCGAGCAGGAGACGCGTGGTCGGCTGCCCGGCTCCCACGCACAGGAGGGCGCCGAGCATCTCGCCGGCCGCCGCGACACGCTGTGCGACCACCTCGCCGCGTTCGGTGTGGTCCTTCCCTCCCGCCCGAAGCTCACGGACCGCCGCCGACACGTCATCGGCATGCGGCATCAGGTCGACGGGCAACGCGGATTCGTCCTGCACGAAATAGGCCGGTTGCCGGGAGAGCTGCGCGACCTCCTGCACCAAACGCTGCACTCCCGCCCCGAGCAGCACCACCTGAGTCAGCGTCCGATCCCACTGCAGTATCTGTTCGAGCTCGATTGTGCGCTGTGATAATTCGGCGTTCACCGATTCGAGCCGTGCGACGGTGTCTCGCTCACGTTCCAACGAGCGAACGTTCTCGATCGCGATCGCTGCATGGGCTGCCAGCGCCGACAGCAGCGCGATCTCGGATTCGGTGAAGGCCCGCTCCTGACGCTTGCACGCGAACAGGGCACCGATGACGCGGTCGGCGACGCGCAGGGGCACCCCGAGCAGGCCGCGCATGTTCTCCGACCGCGCTGCGCTGTCGGCTCCGGTGATGTGCCGGAACGCCGGTTCGC
Organism: Rhodococcus sp. A14; assembly: GCF_011603105.1. Taxonomy (NCBI): domain Bacteria; kingdom Bacillati; phylum Actinomycetota; class Actinomycetes; order Mycobacteriales; family Nocardiaceae; genus Rhodococcus; species Rhodococcus sp. A14. Next base: position 19,909 of record NZ_JAAOQS010000058.1, read on the forward strand.
TCTGGTAGTCGGGTGTCCACTCCGGTGCGGACCTGCGGACGATCAGGCCTACGAGTCCTTCGTCCAGGGACAGTCGGATTCCGACGAGGTTCGGGGTCAAGGCCCCGCTGGTGACCTCGATGACGAATTCCTCGTCGTACACCGATCCCATGTAGGCGAGATCCACACCGAGAAGTTGCCGCGCCTGATCGACCACTTCCTGCAGCAACACCCGGTCGTAGCGGACGGTCGTCAACCGGACGGCGATGTCGTTGAGCGCCGCCAGCTCCCTACTGCGCTGTTGGCGCTGGTCGAGCTGCGCGCGGAGCCGGAGTGCGGCGTTGGCTTCGCGTTCGACCGCGGCCCTGTCGGACGCGCCGGATTCCTCGATCAGCGTGCGCCGGAGGACATCGAGTTCGTCGATGGGTGCGTCGTCGAGAAGCAGTTCCATCCAGCCGCGATCGGGAGTACTCACTGGTGTCTCCATCCATGGATTCCTGGATTTGATAGATGAAATCTACATTGGCCGAGATCCAGATCACAGCTAGATTCGAGACATCACCTTCTCGCCCGCAAAGGACCGGTTTTCGCCATGTTGATCGATGCACTGTTGGCATCCCTTCCCGCGGATCGCGTCGTGCGCGACCCCGACGTCGTCGCGAAGTACCAGCACGACGAAGCCGAGTGGGCGCCGTACGCAGCACCGCTCGCTGTCGTCAGGCCCCGAACGGCCCTCGAAGTCCAGGCTGTCGTGCGCGCCTGCCTCGACCACGACACCGCCGTCGTCACCCGGGGCGCCGGGACCGGTCTGTCCGGCGGAGCGAACGCGACCGACGGCTGCGTCGTCCTCGCCCTCGAGGGCATGAACGCGATCAAGGAAATCGATCCGCTCGAGCGGTACGCCGTCGTCGAGCCCGGCGTGGTGAACGACCATCTCCGCGCCGCGTGCGCCGAACACGGACTCTGGTATCCGCCGGATCCGGCCAGTTCACCGTGGTCGACGATCGGAGGGAACGTCGCCACCAACGCGGGCGGACTGTGCTGCGTCAAGTACGGCGTCACCCGCGACTACGTGCTCGGCATGCAGATCGTGACCGGCACCGGTGACCTCGTGCGCCTCGGACGCAAGACCGCCAAGGGTGTGGCCGGTTACGATCTGGCGGGTCTCATGGTCGGATCCGAGGGAACGCTCGGCGTCATCACCGAAATCACCGTCAAACTGCGACCGCTCCAGGACCCGCAGCGCACGGTGGCCGGCTACTTCGATTCCATAGTCGACGCGGGCCGGGCCGTCAGCGCGGTGGCCGCGGCGGGGCTCACCCCGTCGGCGCTCGAACTGGTGGACAAGCAGTGCCTCATCGCCGTCGACGCGTGGAAGAAGATGGGATTGTCGGTGGAGGCCAACGTCGTTCTGCTCGGCCGCATCGACACCGCGGGAGTCGTCGGTGACCAGGAAGCGGAGAAGATGCTGTCGTGTTTCGACGAAGCCGGAGCCACGTGGTCTGCCGTCTCCACCGACCAGGAGGAAGCGGACGCGTTGTTCGCTGCGCGTCGTCTGGCCTACCCCGCGATGGAACGACTCGGACCGGTCCTCACCGAAGACGTGTGCGTGCCGAAACGGGCTGTCCCCGAGATGCTTGCGCGCATCGAACAGATCGGCATCGCCCACGAGACCACCATCGCCAACATCGCACACGCCGGCGACGGAAACCTGCACCCGCTCCTGATCACACCCCGCGACGACGAGGCGGCCCGCGCCCGCGCGCAGGCCGCGTTCGCGGACATCATCGACGCGGCACTGGAACTCGGCGGCACGGTCACCGGCGAGCACGGTGTCGGTCTGCTGAAGATGGACGGCCTCGCCCAGGAACTCGACCCGGTCGTCCTGGGCATGCATCGAGCGGTGAAGAACGCCCTCGACCCGCGCGGAATCATGAACCCCGGGAAGATCTTCTCGTAAACCACCCCGAGCACCAACGCCTGTCACGCAAGCTTTTCGGCCGAGCGGGACACGGCGGTCCGACCCATGCCCACTCCTCAGAAAGTCGAGTCACACATGTCGTCTGTACTGCAGAAACCCGAGATCGAGGAGAGGGTGGTCCGGAAGGTCGCACGGCGGCTCATTCCGTTCCTCGGCCTGGCCTACTTCGTCAACTATCTCGACCGGACCAATATCGGGCTGGCGAAGCTGACGATGAGCGAGGAACTCGGACTCACCGAGACCATGTTCGGTCTGGCCTCCGGGCTCTTCTTCATCGGATATCTCCTGTTCGAGGTGCCGAGCAATCTCGCGCTGCACAGGTTCGGGGCGCGCCGGTGGATCGCCCGGATCATGCTCACGTGGGGAATCATCGCGGCGGCCATGGCCTTCGTGCCCAATGCCGGCTCGCTGTATACGCTGCGCATGCTGCTGGGTATCGCCGAGGCGGGATTCTTCCCGGGTGTTCTGCTCTACCTGACGCTGTGGTTTCCCCGCGCCTATCGGGTCCGGCTGATGGGCCTGTTCCTTCTCGCGCTCCCGGTGTCGTCGGCGCTCGGCGCCCCGTTGTCGAGCGCCATCATCCAGTACTGGGACGGGCTGTTCGGGCTGTCCGGGTGGCGGGTCATGTTCCTGCTCGAGGGGATCCCGGCCGTCGTGCTCGCGGTGGTCACCTGGTTCTACCTGACGGACCGGCCCTCGCAGGCCACATGGCTGGACGAGGACGAAAAGGTGTGGCTCACTCGTGAACTCGAATCCGAGGCGTCCGAATCCGGCTCTCACATCAGCGGGTCGGTACGCCGGGCGGTGACAGATTCCCGCGTCTGGATGCTCGGGCTCGTCTACTTCGGGATCACCTACGGGCTGTACTCGCTCAGTTTCTTCCTGCCCAGCATCGTCGCCGGTTTCAAGAAGACGTTCGACACCGACTTCTCGCTGTTCACCACCGGGTTGATCGTCGCGGTCCCGTTCGCAGTGGGTGCTGTCGCAATGGTGTTGTGGAGCAGGCACTCCGACCGTACCGGTGAAAGGATCTGGCACGTCGCCATCCCCACCCTGATCGGAGCCGTCTCCATTCCGATCGCCCTGTACATGCAGTCGCCACTCACGACGATGATCGCGGTGACCGTCAACGCGGTCGGTGTGTTCTGTGCCCTGCCGGTGTTCTGGTACCTGCCCAGCACGTTCCTCACCGGCGCGGGTGCCGCCGCAGGTATCGCGGTCGTCAACTCGGTGGGCAACATGAGCGGTTTCGGGGCCCCGTACGTCACGGGTTGGCTGTTCGACGCCACCGGGAATTCACGCGCAGGCCTGTGGGTCGTCGGGGCGGTCATGCTCGTCGCCGTCGTGCTGGTACTCGTGCTCAGATCGCGGGTAAGTCCCACTCGCAGTACCGAAGACGTCGGCGGGGAGGTCGTCGCCGCACACCACTGATCGGAGAACAGGCGCTGCCGGGCGGTCGACGGCAGCGCCTTCGTCATTGCTCCTCGGCGATCCGCTCCAGCAGCGGACGGGTTCGGTAGGGGATGGCGTCGCGCATCGCGACGGACACCGTGGTGCGCTCGATCCCCGGCACGGCGAGGATGAGGCCGGCGACCCGATACAGATCGTCGGCATCGACGGCGACCACGCCGATGTGCAGATCCGCCGCTCCGGAGATGCCGACGACCTCCACGACCTCGGCGATGTCCCGCAGGTGCTCGATGACGTCCTCGAGGCGATGCTGGTCGACCACCGCGGTGACGAACGCCTGCAGGGGGTACCCCAGATCGCGGGGTGACACGCAGCGGTCGACGGGTGCGAGCACTCGTTGCTCTTCCCAGCGAGACATCCTTGCTTGCACGGTATTACGTGCCATCCCCAGCAGGGAGGCCAATTGCACCCCGGTGGCGCGAGGGGCGTCGCACAGGGCGAGCAGCAGGCGGGCGTCGGTCCGATCGAGTCTCGTCATGTAGCGCAGTATGCCAGAGTTCAGAGCTTCCTATTTGAGCATTCTGCTTAATCTGCTCGACAGCACTTGCGCATGATGAATCCTGGTGGTTGTGTGAATGCAACATTCTGACCGAAAAGGTCACTCGCGGGCAGCGAGCTCTCCCGGTACATCACTTTCGGAGGTTTTCGTGTTCGACAATGACGATGTGGTGCAGCTGGTCACCGAAAACGGTGCGCGAGTAAATCATCCGGACTATTCCCGGTACGTCGACGATGTCGACATCACGTCGGTGCGCGCGCTGTACGAAGACCTGGTCGTGGTGCGGCGCATCGACGCGGAGGCGACCGCGCTGCAGCGTCAGGGCGAACTGGGGCTGTGGGCTCCGCTGCTGGGGCAGGAAGCCGCGCAGGTCGGGTCGGCGCGCGCCCTCCGTCCGGACGACTTCGTCTTCGCCAGCTACCGCGAACACGGAGTCGCGTACTGCCGCGACGTCGATCCCACCCACATGCTCAGGTTCTGGCGAGGGTCGACGCACTCGGGCTGGAACCCGTTCGAATACAACATGACGACGCCCGCGATCATCGTCGGCGCGCAGGCACTGCACGCCACCGGGTATGCGATGGGCATGCAGTTCGACGGTTCCGACGGCGCCGCGATCACCTACTTCGGCGACGGCGCCACCAGTCAGGGCGACATCTCCGAGGCCTTCGGGTTCGCCGCGAGCTTCAACGCCCCCGTGGTGTTCTTCTGCCAGAACAACCAGTGGGCGATCTCCGAACCGGTCAGCCTGCAATCGCGGGTGAGTATCGCCGCGCGGGGCCGGGGCTTCGGTGTTCCCAGCGTGCGCGTCGACGGCAACGACGTCCTCGCCGTGATCGCCGTGACCCGGGCCGCGCTCGAACGGGCACGGGAAGGCAGCGGACCCACCCTGATCGAGGCGGTCACCTACCGGATGGGCCCGCACACCACGTCCGACGACCCGTCCCGGTACCGCCCCGCTGCGCTCGACGAGGAATGGAAACGCAAGGACCCCCTCGACCGCATCCGCGCCCTCCTCGAGTCGGCGGGCGCGATCGACGACGACTACCTCGCCGCCGTGCAGCAGCGCTCCGACGACACCGCAGCGGCGTTGCGCCGCGGATGCCTCGAGACCGTCGAACCCGAGCCGATGTCCCTGTTCGACAACGTGTACGCCGAACCCCATCCCCTCGTCGACGAAGAGCGGCGCCAGTTCGCGGCCTACCTCGACAGTTTCGAAGGAATCGACGCATGAGTACAGCCATCTCCGCGGCCGCCCCGACCACGCTTCCGCTCGGCAAGGCCCTGAACGCCGGCCTGCGCCGCGCCCTGGAGAACGACCCGAAGGTCGTGCTCATGGGAGAGGACATCGGCAAACTCGGCGGCGTCTTCCGCATCACCGACGGACTGCAGAAGGACTTCGGTCCCAACCGTGTCATCGACACCCCGCTCGCCGAATCCGGGATCATCGGTACCGCAGTCGGTCTCGCGATGCGCGGATACCGGCCGGTGTGCGAGATCCAGTTCGACGGGTTCATCTACCCCGGCTTCGACCAGATCGTCTCGCAGGTCGCCAAACTGCACTACCGCACGAGCGGAAACGTGAAGATGCCGATCACCATCCGCGTCCCGTACGGCGGCGGCATCGGTGCGATCGAGCATCACTCCGAGTCGCCGGAGGGGTACTTCGCCGCGACCGCGGGTCTTCGCGTCGTCACCTGCAGCACCGCCGCCGACGCGCACACGATGATTCAGCAGGCCATCGCGTCGGACGATCCGGTGCTGTTCTTCGAACCCAAGCGCCGCTACTGGGAGAAGGGGCAGCTCGACCCGGCGGCCGAGACGAGCCCACTGCACAAGGCCCGGGTGGTCGCACCGGGCACCGACGCCACCGTCGTCGCCTACGGGCCGCTCGTGACAACTGCACTGCAGGCCGCGGAAGTCGCTGCGGGCGAGGGCAGGTCGATCGAGGTGATCGATCTGCGGTCCATCTCCCCGCTCGACGTCGACACCGTCGCCGCGTCCGTGCAGCGCACCGGACGTCTGGTGATCACCCACGAGGCGCCCGTGTTCCTCGGGATCGGTGCCGAAATAGCTGCCCGCATCAGCGAGCGCTGCTTCTATCACCTCGAAGCACCGGTGGCCCGCGTCGGCGGCTTCACCGTCCCGTATCCGCCGGCAAAACTCGAGGAGCACTTCCTGCCGGACGTCGACCGCATCCTCGACGGCGTCGACCGCACCTTCACCGCGTAGGAACCAGGAGTTCGCCATGCCCACTGTCAAGACATTCCTGCTGCCCGACCTCGGCGAGGGCCTCACCGACGCCGAACTGCTGACCTGGTTGGTGAAGGTCGGCGACACCGTGACGCTCAACCAGATCATCGCCGAGGTCGAGACGGCGAAGGCGTCCGTGGAGTTGCCCTCGCCCTACGCCGGAACGGTGGTCGCGTTGCACGCCGAGGAGGGGACGACCGTCGACGTCGGCAGCCCGTTCATCGACGTCGCGGTCGCCGGCGAGGACCCGGTGGACGCCCCCGAGCCGACCGCTCCCGCGGCCCCGGCCGAGCGGACCCCGGTCCTGGTCGGCTACGGCGTGGCCGAAGACTCCTCGAGCCGGCGTCGGCAGCGGCGTCCGGCGGCGGGAACCCGAGTCGACGTCACCGCGGCGCCGGGCACGTCGCGTCCGCTGGCCTCTCCCCCGGTGCGGTTCGCCGCGAAGCAACACGGTGTCGACCTCACCGAAGTGGACGCAACCGGGGTGCACGGTGAAGTCACCAGGGACGACCTCGAGCGCCACCGCACCGCCGCCCCGGTGACGACGTCCGCGGCGACGGTCCCGCCGGACGCCGACGAGGAACGCATCCCGATCAAGGGCGTCCGCAAGCACACCGCCGCAGCGATGGTCCGCAGCGCATTCACCGCCCCGCACGTCACCGAGTTCGTCACGGTAGACGTCACCCCGACGATCGACCTCCTGGCTCAGCTGCGCGAAACGAAGCACTTCACCGACGTGCGCCTGACACCACTGACGTTGGTGGCCAAGGCATTGCTCGTGGCGCTGCGCACCAACCCGACCCTGAATTCGTTCTGGGACGAGGACACTCAGGAGATCGTCCTCAAACGCTCCGTGAACCTCGGCATCGCGGCCGCCACCCCGCGCGGGCTGATGGTGCCGAACATCAAGAACGCCCACACCCTTGGTCTGCGCGACCTCGCGATCGCCCTGTCGGATCTGACGACCACGGCGAAGGAGGGCAAGACCGGGCCCGCCGATCTGGCCGACGGCACGATCACGATCACCAATGTCGGCGTCTTCGGTGTCGACGCGGGCGCGCCCATCCTCAACCCCGGCGAGGCGGCGATCCTGTGCTTCGGCGCGATCCGCAGGCAGCCGTGGGAATACCAGGGCGAGATCGCGTTGCGCTCGGTCACCACACTGAGCCTGTCGTTCGACCATCGACTGGTCGACGGCGAGCAGGGATCGAGATTCCTCGCGGCCATCGGTCAGATCCTGTCGGACCCGTTGACGTTGATCGCACTGAGCTGAGCCCCTGTTCCTTCCAACCTTCCGGCACGTCCGTGACGTGCCCGACCGAGGGAGTTTTCCCATGTCCGACCAACCGGACGTCCTGATTCTCGGCGGTGGATCCGGCGGGTACGCCTGCGCCTTCCGCGCCGCGCAACTGGGCAAGACCGTCACCCTGATCGAAGAGGACAAGGTCGGTGGCACCTGCCTGCACCGAGGGTGCATCCCCACCAAGGCGCTCGTGCACGCCGCCGAGGTCGCCGACACCGTCAATCACGCGTCGGCCCTCGGTATCGGTGCGACGCTGGACGGGATCGACCTCGATGGTGTCCATGCCTACAAGAACGCGACGGTCGAACGTCTGTACAAGGGCCTGCAGGGGTTGGTCCGCAGCCACAAGATCGAGGTGGTGCACGGCACCGGCCGCTACGGCGGGGGCTGCACCGTCCACGTCGGCGATCGCACGATCACCGGCACGTCGCTGGTGCTCGCGACCGGCTCGCAGGTCCGGAGCCTGCCCGGACTCGAGATCGGTGGCCGCATCCTCACGAGCGACGAAGCGCTGACGTTTCCCGAGCTTCCGAAGCGCGTCGTCGTACTCGGCGGCGGTGTCATCGGGGTCGAGTTCGCCAGTATCTGGGCTTCGTTGGGCGCGGCCGTCACGATCGTCGAAGCGCTGCCGCGGCTCGTCGCCGCCGAGGACGAGTGGTCGTCGAAGCAACTCACCCGGGCCCTCCGCAAACGCGGCATCACGATCATGACCGGCACCCGATTCGCGAAGGCGGTCCAGGACGAGAGCACGGTCAGCGTCACGGTGGAGTCGGGCGACACGATCGAGGCGGACCTGCTGCTCGTCGCGGTCGGCCGCGGACCCCGGACCACCGACATCGGGCTCACCGAGAACGGCGTCGTACTCGACTCCCGCGGTTTCGTCACGGTCGACGACTCTCTGTGCGCCTCGCAGCCGGACGTGTACGCGGTCGGCGACATCGTCGCCGGACCCCAACTCGCGCATCGCGGATTCCAGCAGGGCATCTTCGTCGCGGAAACGATCGCCGGTCTGAGCCCGACATCGATCGAGGACAGCGGCATCCCCCGGGTGACGTACTCCAACCCGGAGGTCGCGTCGGTCGGGCTCACCGAAGACCAGGCCCGCGAGCGGCACGGCGACGTCGCCACCGTCGTCTACGACCTCGCCGGCAACGGCAAGAGTCAGATCCTCGGAACCAGCGGCGGCGTCAAACTGGTGCGCGCCGGAGCCACGGAGGGACCGGTCGTCGGGATCCACATGGTCGGCGAGCGCGTGGGCGAACTCATCGGCGAGGCCCAACTGATCGTCAACTGGGGCGCCTACCCCGGCGAAGTCGCCGCCCTCGTGCACGCGCACCCCACCCAGGCCGAAGCGCTCGGCGAGGCACACCTCGCTCTCGCGGGTACACCACTGCACAGTCACAGCTGATCGCTGGCCGACCTCGCTTGCCGCACCCGTCGCCGGCTGAAGCCTTTCACAATCCTGCAGTCCAAAACGTCTCGAGCTTCTCGGCCGTGATCACGGTGCCGAAGTTCTGTGCGACGACGGACACCGAAGCGTCGTGGGCTGTTCGGCTGTAGGTGGCGGCGCAGTCTTCGACGAGCGAAACCCAGTATTCGTGAAACAGCGCGCTACGCAGACTCGACTCGACACACACCTCGGTGGCGACCCCCGTGAAGAGCAGGGAATCGATGCCGAGGGAACGCAGGGTGAGATCGAGGTTGGTGCCGACGAAGGCGCTGAACCGGTTCTTCGTGATCACCACGTCGCCGTCCTGCGGAGCGACGGCGTAATAGCCTGCCCCGGGTGTTCCTGTGCGGCAGGTAATTCCGGTGCGTGCCGCGTCCGGCCCCTCGCCGATGCGGCCGAGCCACTGGGGTGTATCGGTGGTTTCGTCGTGCAGGGTACGTACGAAGATCACCCGGACCCCGGCCGTGCGCGCGGACGCGACGAGGTGGTCCAGGCGCGGTGCCATCGCCACCGGGGCGGTCACGTCGAAGCCCTTCTGTGCCAGCGACCCGTCGGGAGAGCAGAAATCGTTCTGCATGTCGATGACGATCAGTGCGCACCGGGCGGGGTCGTAGCGGAACGGGACCGAGCTCATTTCGTGGTGTCCTTCCCTGTCAGGGTTGTGCGGAAATCTTGTTCGGCGTTGAGCCGCTACCAGATGACGACGGCGGCTCCGGTAGCCAGCAGCAGTCCGGCCATCACCGGGACGACGAGATGGCGGACCAGTTCGGCAACCGGTATCCGGCAGAATCCGGCGACCACCACCAGCGACGACCAGATCACGAGAGTTCCCCCGCCCGTCCATGTGGCGCCGTTCTGGGCGATGGCAGCCAAGGTCGCGGTGTCCATTCCGGACTGCGGTGCCAGCGCGGCAGCCAATCCGCCGGTGAGGGGTAAGCCCGCCCACCCCGAACCGTCGAGACCGACCGCCATACCGATGAAGAGCATGCTGAGCGCGACGAAGACGCCGTTGTCGGGGATGTACGGCTGCACCCGTTCGACGGTGTCGAAGAGGAAGGCCGGACCGGTGGTGTCGTCGTCGAGTCCGAGAATGGCGCCCGAATAGTCGGGAATTCCGATGTACACGAAACCTGCGACGGGAAGGATGATGCCCATCGCCTTGAATGCGTACGACAGACCATCGATGAAGTGGGTGGCGCAGAATTCGAGCGCATCGGAGCGTCGTGAGGTGACGGTCACGAGGGCCGTCAGGATGATTGCCGTGCCTCCCACCAGAGACGCGCCCGCGCCGTCCTCCCAGGGGACGAGATCGGTGAAACGACCGACCAACATGTAGACCAGGACGGCGACGAACGCGGCAGGCACGCCGATCGCCCACGCACGGGTCAGAGTCGGGCGATCGGTGATTCTCGTTCCGTCGTCCTCGAACCCGGGCAGTTCCTCGTCGAGCACGTCCGTGGCGGTGGGTGAGACCGCGACTTCCGGGCTCGGCGCGAAACCGGCAGCCGGGCCGGCGGGTGTGCCACCGACACCGCCGGGGGGATGCCCGGTTCCACCGATCGGGTCGGTGCCCGGAACCCCGTCCGTACGCATCCTGCGGCGGACGGTCAGAAAGTAGGCGAGCACCGCCGCAGTGATACCGACGATCAATGAGATCACCAGGGCACGATCGGCGATGTCGTCGGCGGGAACGCCCGCGCCGCTCGCGGAAATCGACGGCGCAAGACCGATCACGTAGTCGGAGGCGATCGACATCCCCTGGCCGGAGATCGCGAGAACCACCGCAGCTCCGAGCGGTGGCAGACCCACCTTGATCGCGGCGGGAAGCAGGACCGCACCGATCAGGGCCAGTGCCGGGGTCGGCCAGAAGAACAGCGAGAGAAAATAGGTGAAGACGAACAGCACGATGTACGCGACGCGACCATTGACCATCCACCGACTGACGGGGCGGACCATCACCTCATCGGAACCGATCGCTCGCATCGCCGCGAGCATCGAGGTCACCGCCGCGATGACGATGAAGATCTCGAACAGCGCGGTGCCGGAAGTGATGGTGGCCCGGAACACCGACATGATGGCATTCGGGACGCTGCCGCTGTACGCAAGTGCCGTGGCAAATGTCGCGAGTACCGCGGGGATCATGACGTTCTTGCGTAGTGCCATGGCCACGATCAGAGAAGCAAGGCCGACTAAGAACACGATCTGCGCAGCGCCCACGTGCGACTCCTTGTATCGAACTACTTGCGGCGAGTACCTCGGAAGTGTGCGGGTGAGGACGGCCGAGTCATGACCGTTGTCGGGTCACGACGCGGGGCACCGCAGCCCGGTTGTCGCATGATCCTCGCCTTCCTTTGATGTGTCGTCAACGTCAAAGTGACTATGCGAGAGCCGATTCGATGTGCAAGGTGCGCAGAAAATGACAACCGCGTTTCGGCTTCGGCGGGTCGTGTGAACGATTACAGTATTCTGCGGCTTCGCGGGCCGAGAACGGCGCCGGAGACCTCGCGACTAACCGCACGTGCAGGCGCACGACGAGCCGCTCGTGTCCGAGGAAGAGGGGGGCGTCCCCGGACACGAGCGGCGGACGGTCTCCCGGCCGAGGGGGACCGGTCAGGGGACCTGGCTGCCACTCGGGGCCGTCGATCCCGGGGCAGCGTGGATGCGGGGTACCCGCCGACGTGCGGGGCTACTCGCTTCGGGCAGGAAAAGTTTCGCCCGCGTGACGACGCTGCCCGCGGCAGTCTGACCTGCGAAGATCATCCGTCACCCGGGCGATCCCGCCGGACGCGCCCGAGAGCGCACGGCGCCGGGAACGACTGGGCGGGTGTTTGGTTGTGCGTAACATCATCGTCCAGGGGCGCAACCAGAAAACACTCTGCCTACGTGGGTCGTAGGTCGGGCATCGGATGGGGGCCGTCGGCGATATCCTTGGGTATCTCCTCGAGAGGCCAGCGGTGGTGCACTTCTTCGACAGTGGCTCGGACCGGAAGAATCGATCCAGTCGATGACTGACATCGATCCCTTCGCGACGCAACGCGACGCGTCGGGTTCGGTCACGGCCGATCTGGCAGCCGCCGGATTCGAGGACGCACACGAGATCGGCCGCGGCGGTTTCGGCGTCGTCTACCGCTGCACCCAGGCGGCGCTCGACCGCACGGTGGCAATCAAGGTCCTCACCGCAGACCTCGACGAGCAGAACCGGGAACGATTCGTCCGCGAGCAGCGCGCGGCGGGCCGGCTGACCGGACACCCCAATGTCGTCAATGTCCTCCACGTCGGCGTCACCGACAACGGTCGGCCGTATATCGTCATGCCGTACCACGCCCAGGACTCCCTCGACGCGCGGATCCGCCGCCACGGCCCACTCCCACTGGATGAAGCCCTGCGACTCGGGGTGAAAATGGCCGGCGCCCTCGAGACTGCCCACCGCCTCGGGATCCTTCACCGCGACGTCAAGCCCGGGAACATCCTGCTCAGCGATTACGGCGAGCCAGCGCTGTCAGATTTCGGCATCGCCCGTATCGCCGGCGGATTCGAAACCACCGCCGGCGTCGTGACGGGTTCGCCGGCGTTCACCGCCCCCGAGGTGGTGACCGGCCAACCCCCGAGTGCTGCCGCCGACGTGTACGGCCTCGGTGCCACGTTGTTCGCTGCGATGACCGGTCACGCCGCCTTTGAACGCCGCAGCGGGGAGCAGGTGGTGGCCCAATTCCTGAGGATCGCCGCCGAGCCTGGTCCGGACCCACGGAAGCACGGTGTTCCCGAGGACGTCAGCGCGATCATCGAACGTGCCATGACCGGCACCCCGGAGGACCGCCCCTCCGCTACGGAACTTGGTCAGCAACTCCGAGCATCCCAACGTCTCCATGGGTTTCCCGTCGACGAGATGGCACTGCACGCCGAAGCGGGAGCCGTGCAGCCACAGGAGAACGTGAGGGTGCCGCCGCCTCACCAACTCGTCTCCCATGCACACGACTTCTTTCGCGAAGTGACAAGTTTCGTCGGACGCCGCAATGAAGTAGCCGCCGTCAAGGCGCGTCTGTCGGATTCTCGGATAGTGACCCTCACCGGATTTGGTGGGGTGGGGAAAACCCGGCTGGCATGCCGCGTCGCCTCGGAAGTGCGCAGAACCTACACCGACGGCGTCTGGTTTGTGGATCTCGCCGCGATCTCCACTCCAGAACTTGTCGTCAGCGCGATTACCGAGGCGCTCGACATCCGAGACGGAATGACTGCGGACGGTAGTCACTACCTGTTCGAATTCCTCGGTGGAAGACATGCACTGATCGTCTTGGACAACTGCGAGCACTTGATCGAGGCGAGCGGAAGCGTCGCGGCCGACATTGTTCGGCGGTCGGACCGTGTGGAGATCCTGGCAACCAGTCGGGAGCCTCTCGGTGTGCTGGGTGAGGCCGTGTTCGAGGTACCCCCCATGCCGGTCCCCGAGGAAGCTCAACTCGCCGACGGACAGAACGCCAAGAGCTTTCATTCCGAGGCGGTCGATCTTTTCGAGCAACGCGCTGCAGCCGTCGTCCCCGGATACACCCTCGACGATGAGAGCCGCCTGGAGGTTGCCCGCCTGTGCCAGCGGCTGGACGGCATCCCTTTGGCTATCGAACTCGCAGCGGTCCGGATCAGGTCCCTACCCCTCGACCGCGTCCTGTCGCGCGAGGGCGCACTCTTCGAAATTCTGACGCGAGGAAACCGCGGCGGACCGGTGCGGCATCAAACGCTGCGTGGCGCCATCGATTGGAGCTTCAATCTGTGCTCGCCGGAGGAACAAGTCCTGTGGGCGCGGCTGTCCGTCTTCGCGGGCGGATTCGATTTCGATGCGGTCGAGAGCGTGTGCACCGATCCGAACATCGTTTCGGACGCGTTTGACCTGATTTCCAGTCTTGTCGAAAAATCGGTCATTTCCACCGTTCAATCCGGATCCACAGTCCGATACAAACTGTTGGAAAGCATCAAGGACTACGCGGCCGAGAAACTTGCCGAGCAACGCGACGCGGACACGTGGCGCAGGAATCATCGAGACTATTTCCTGCATTTGGCCGAACTCAGCGAGAGCCAGTCACTGGGGTCAGGTCAGCTGGTATGGAACCGTCGTCTCCGGCACGAGCGGGCGAATCTGCGGGCGGCGCTGGAGTACTGCCTGTCCACCCCCGGCGAGGCGCGAACCGGTCTCCGGATGGCGGGTGCACTGTGGTTCTTCTGGAACGCGAGTGGCCTGCTGCGCGACGGGCGGTACTGGCTGACCCGAGCCTTGGAGACCGACCAGGATCCGAGCAGCGAGAGGGCGAAAGCGCTCTGGGTGATCGCGTGGAACGCCATGGTTCAGGGCGACAACCCGACCTCCAAGCAGTATTTGCTGGAATGCAGCGCCGTCGCGGAAGCGATCGGTGATCGAACCGCCCAGGCGTTTGCAGTTCAGTTCCGGGGCGCGGCGGAGATGCTCGGAAACGGAAATCTCGACGTCGCACTGGAGAACCTCACTGCCGGCATGGCACTTCACGCAGAGTCAGGGGAGGTCAATTCCCTGACACTGCTGGGCGGCGCTCAGCTCGCGTTAGTGCACTGCCTGTCCGGGAACCTGGAACAATCCCTTGCCTGGGCGGACGAAACCATCGCCTCAGGTAAGTCGCTGAGGGAGCACTTCTCGACGTCATGGGCGCTGTGGGCCCGCGGACTTGCCCTGTGGACCCAGCGCAAGTACCCGCAAGCTTCGGACTCGTTGAAAGAATCGCTCGAACTGAAGCAGTCACTGAGTGACTGGTTGGGTGTGAGTACATGCACCGAAATTCTGGCGTGGATCGCGATCGAGGAAGCAAACCCCGTCCGATCCGCCCGCCTGCTCGGTATCGGGCGCACCCTGTGCGGCGAGATGGGAAGCTCGCCACTTTTCGGAAACGACACGCTGATCCGCACACGGACTCGTTACGAACAACGCACCCGCCAGCTGCTGGGTGACTCTGCGTTCGAGAAAGAATTCCGGGCCGGTGAACGCCTCGAACACCTCGCGTCGATCGAATTCGCGCTGCAAAAGCGCACGTCCCAGCCCGCAGCGGCGGCCACTCCTGCAGCGAAGGTGAAACTCACACCTCGTGAGAAAGAAGTGGGAAAGCTGGTGGCCGAGGGACTGACGAACAAGGAGATCGCGGAAAGGTTGGTTATCTCGCCCCGTACCGCCGAAGGACATGTAGATCGCATCCTCACGAAGACCGGACACCGATCCCGCGCGCAGCTTGCCGCCTGGATCGCCCGCGAGGAGAGCATCGAGTCCCGAAATCCGTAGTTCGGGCAGTGCCCCCGCTGCGTTGGGTGCGGACCCGGGCTGAACTCAGCAAGGGCTTCGCTGGTCCCCGCGGGTACCTGCGTAGGAAATGCGGGTAGTGAAGCACGTAGATCTTCGCCGTCCCACTCGCCGCGCAATTGCGAGTCTTATCGGCATGAACAGCACACACCAACACCACACCAAGGCACACACCACCAGCACCTCCTGGAAGCGGTTCGCCACCGTCGCAGTCGCCGCCGCCGCACTCGCCATCATCCCCGCCGGCGTCGCGGCCGCATCCACCAGCACACCGGCGCCCATCCCCCTTTCCGCCGTCGCCAGCCACGACATCCCCCGCGATCACGACAACACCATGCAGCAGCGCCGGCACGACCGTCAACGCGACCAGAGGCAGGACCGCCGCGCCGAAATCACCATCGGCAACGAGATCCTCGACGGCTGGGAAAGCAGCACCCTGAGGTAGACGGTCGCACCGTCGAACGCTCCCCTGAGGGCCGAACCAACGTCATCGCTCCCCGGCCCGTCAGAGGCGCCAATCCAACGAAAACCCTTCTCGACCAACAACCAACACAGCAAGGAAACGTACATGTCTTTCACAACCGACGTCACCATCCGGCCGTTCACAGTCCAGTTCCCCGACTCCGAACTCGAGGCACTGCGTGCGCGCATCGAGACCACCCGGTGGCCCGAAACGGAAACCGTCGCAGATCATTCGCAGGGCACACCGCTCGCGACGAGCAAGGCACTGGCGCAGTACTGGGCCTCGGAATACGACTGGCGCAAGGTTGAGGCGAAGCTGAATGCTCTGCCGCAGTACATCACTGAGATCGACGGGTTGGACATCCATTTCATTCACGTCCGCTCGAAGCACGAGGATGCGTTGCCGCTCATCGTCACACATGGGTGGCCCGGTTCGATCGTCGAGCAGCTGAAGATCATCGACCCCCTGACCAATCCCACCGCCCATGGTGGTGACGCGTCGGATGCTTTCCATCTGGTGATTCCGTCGATGCCCGGCTACGGCTTCTCGGGCAAGCCCACGACGACCGGCTGGGGCCCCGACCGCATCGCACGTGCCTGGGTGGAGCTGATGAAGCGCCTCGGGTACAACCGGTACGTGGCACAAGGCGGGGACTGGGGTGCAATCGTGACAGAGGCGATGGCGGTGCAGGCACCGCCGGAACTGCTCGGCATCCACACCAACATGGCCAAGGTGGTTCCACCCGAGATCGACCAGGCGCTCCTCACCGGGCATCCCGTGCCCGCCGATCTGTCCGACGACGAACAGGCTGCGTGCGACCAGCTGGCATTCTTCTATCAGCACATCGGCTACGCCGTGGAGATGGGATCGCGGCCGGAGACACTGATCGGATTGGCGGATTCGCCCGTCGGTCTGGCCGCCTTCATGATCGACCACGACCCGGCGAGTTTGGCGCTGATCTCGCGGGTCTTCGCGGGACAGCCCGAAGGCCTGACGCGAGACGATGTACTCGACAACATCACCCTGTTCTGGCTGACGAACACGGCGTTGTCAGCGGCTCGTCTCTACTGGGAGAACAAGGCCCCGTTCTTCGCCGCCGGTAGCGTCTCCATCCCGGTTGCCGTGAGTGTCTTTCCCGACGAGCTCTATCAGGCACCGCGCAGTTGGGCAGAGAAGGCCTACCCCAACCTCATCCACTTCAACAAGCTCGACAAGGGCGGGCACTTCGCCGCCTGGGAGCAGCCCCAGCATTTGGTAAACGAGGTCCGCGCGGGCTTGCGGTCGCTTCGATAACGACCGTGACGTGTGCGCCAGCGCACGAGGTGAGAGCGAACCGGGTGGCTCATTCCGAGCCACCCGGTTCGCCTTCGGCTGTCCAGCCAACCCCGTGTTCACCATTCTCGTCGACTTCGCAGCGGTGCGGCGCGGCGATATCCTGGGGTACATCGTCGAGAGGTGAGCAGTGTGGCATTCGTCGGCAGTGCCTCGAGCGGGATGAATCGATGTAGTCGATGACGGACGTCGATCCGTTCGCGACGCAACGCGCGGTGTCCGGTTCGGTCACGGCGGAGTTGGCGGCGGCCGGATTCGAGGATGCCCAGGAGATCGGCCGCGGCGGTTTCGGCGTCGTGTACCGGTGCACGCAGGCTGCGCTCGACCGCACCGTGGCGGTCAAGGTCCTCACCGCAGACCTCGACGAGGAGAACCGGGCACGGTTCCTGCGTGAGCAGCGTGCGGCCGGCCGGCTGACCGGTCACCCCAATATCGTCAATGTTCTCCACGCCGATGTCACCGGCAACGGCCGGCCCTTCATCGTGATGCCGTACCACGCTGAGGGGTCGCTCGACGAGCGGATCCGGCGTCACGGACCGCTCCCGCTGGACGAAGCGTTGCGACTCGGGGTGAAGATGGCCGGCGCGCTGGCGGCCGCGCACCGCCTCGGGATCCTGCACCGCGACGTCAAGCCCGGGAACATCCTGATCACCGACTACGGCGAGCCTGCGCTGACGGATTTCGGCATCGCTCACATCGCCGGTGGGTTCGAAACCACGGCCGGCGTCGTGACGGGTTCGCCGGCGTTCACCGCCCCCGAGGTGGTCGCCGGTGAGTCCCCGAGTCCGGCCGCCGATGTGTACGGCCTCGGCGCCACCCTGTTCGCTGCTTTCACCGGTCATGCGGCGTTCGAACGGCGAAGCGGTGAGCAATTGGTGGCACAGTTCCTGAGGATCACGTCCGAGCCGGTTCCGAACCCGCGCGAACACGGCATTTCCGAGGGGGTCAGCGCTGTCATCGAACGTGCCATGTCCTCCGAGGCCGGCGCTCGCCCCTCCGCTGTGGAACTGGGTCGGCAACTGCGCGAGTCCCAACTGCATCACGGCTTCCCGGTCGACGAGATGGCAATGCACACCGAACCGGCCGCGGTGCAGGGCGGAGCGTCAGTCCGGCCGTCGTGGTCACCGGCGGATTCGGGCCGAACGGGTGGACTTCCGCTGGAGCTGACCAGTTTCGTCGACCGCCGCACGGAACTGGCCCAGGCGACGAACTTGTTGTCGACGTCGCGGCTGGTGACGTTGACCGGAATCGGCGGGGTGGGAAAGACCCGGCTTGCTCTACGCGCAGCCGCCAAGGCACAACGAAACTTCTCCGACGGTGTGACGCTGGTGGAACTGGCTGAGTTGCTGGATGATTCGCTGTTTTCGGGGGTCGTGGCGGCCGCACTGGGGTTGCGCGACCAGTCTGCCCGACCTTCACACGAGGTGCTCGTCGAGTTCCTTACCCGGCGTGAAGTGTTGCTCGTGCTGGACAACTGCGAGCAGGTGGTGGCCGCGGCCGCGAAACTTGCCGAGATCCTGCTCCGCGTGTGCCCTCGGCTGCGAATTCTCGCGACGAGTCGCGAACCGCTCGGAATCGGCGGGGAAACAGCGCTTCTGATTCCCCCGCTGCCCGTCCCTGATCCCGACCACCTGCCGAAAGGACTGCCCCGCAACGATGCGGTCACTCTCTTCGCGGAACGCGGCGCCGCCGTAGCCCCGGGATTCGAGCTGACCGAGGAGAACAAGGTCACCATCGCCCGAATCTGTCAGCGGCTGGACGGGCTGCCGCTACCGATCGAACTGGCGGCGGCCCGGCTTCGCGCGATGACGCCCGACCAGATCCTGCAGCGCCTCACCGACCGCTACCTGCTGCTCACTCGCGGCAGCAGGGACGCGCCCTCGCGGCAGCAGACGTTGCGGATGTGCATCGACTGGAGCTATGACCTGTGCACTCCTGCGGAACAACGGATGTGGGCGCAGCTCTCGGTGTTCGCGGGCAGTTTCGAACTCGAGGCCGCGGAACAGGTCTGCGATGGTGACGACGTAGACGACCTCCTCGACA
Organism: Rhodococcus sp. A14; assembly: GCF_011603105.1. Lineage (NCBI taxonomy): Bacteria > Bacillati > Actinomycetota > Actinomycetes > Mycobacteriales > Nocardiaceae > Rhodococcus > Rhodococcus sp. A14. The sequence continues at coordinate 38,992 of NZ_JAAOQS010000058.1, forward strand.
CCGTGACGTTCCTCGTCGACAAGTCGATCCTGACGAGAGAAGAGTCGGGTTCCGCGGTGCGGTTCCGAATGCTCGAGACCGTCCGCGCCTACGGGCGGGAAAAGGCGCGGGAGAGCGGCGACTACATCGCGCTTCGCCGTCGGCACCGCGACTGGTGTGAGTGGCTGGCGGTCGAGGCGGAAACCGAATGGATCAGTTCCCGGCAGCTCGCGTTGATCTCCAGACTGGGTCGGGAACAACCGAATATCCGCGAGGCGCTGGATTTCTGCGTGTCCGACAGTCCCGCAACGGGACTGCGGATCGCTGCCGCACTGTACCCGTTCTGGCTTTCCAGGGGATTGCTCAGCGAGGGTCGGCGATGGCTCGGTCGCCTCCTGGCTCGACAACCGGCCGAGCCTACCGGCGATCGGGTCAAGGCGCTCTACGCCGCCAGTGTGCTGGCCGGAGTGCAGGGCGACATTCCCGTGTCGGACGCGCTCGCGAAGGAAGCGCAGGCGGTCGCCGCTCAGACAACCGACCCGCTGGTGCGTGCGCACGCCGACCACGCGTTCGGATACGCGGCACTGTTCGCGGGGCGCCTTCCCGACGCCCGCGTACATCTCGAGAAGGCCGTCCGAGGGTTCACTGCACGCAACGACCTTTACGAGGTGGCTGCAGTCGTGGGTCTCGGCATGACGCACGACCTCGTGAACGACACGGAGCGAGCCATCGAATGTCATGAGCGCGTCCTCGCGATCACCGAGGCGCAGGGCGAATCGGTGTATCGGTCGTATTCGCTGTGGGCGCTGGCCGTCGCGGTGTGGCGGCTCGGGGAGAGAGCACGAGCGGTCCAGCTCCTCGGGCAGGCGCTTCAGGTCGAGCGTCGGGTGAACGATCGACTCAATGCCAGTGTGTGTCTGCAGGCACTCGCATGGATAGCCGCCGAGGAACAGGACATGGAACGCGCGGTCGTATTGCTGGGCGCCGCAGACGAGTTCACCCGGTCGGTGGGCAGTTCGACGGTGTTGGTGCCCGGCCTGAGCGTGTACCAGGACGAGTGCGAACGCCGGACCCGAGAGGCGATGAGTGAGCAGGCCTTCACCGCGGCCCGCAGAAGGGGCACGGCGCTCGGTTTCGACGCAGCCGTCGCCTACGCGCTGGGCGAGCAGATTTCGCCCTCTCCGACGTCCGCCGGTCCGTCGCCTGCACCGACGAAGCGGGAGCGTGAGGTTGCCACCCTCATCGCCGAGGGGCTGACCAACAAGGAGATCGCCGCTCGGCTGGTGATCTCGCCCCGCACCGCACAGGGGCACGTGGAACATCTCCTGACGAAGCTGGGATTCAATTCACGCGCGCAGATCGCGGCGTGGGTCGTGGAATCGCAGGGCGAAGGGTGAGATCAGGGCGAGAAGCGACTGCATGATCCCCTGGCGATGGCGCGATCAGTTACCTGGTGATCAGGTGGTCGCGTGACCAGTCCGCGCTGACCTCGCGTAAAGCCTGGATGAGCTTGCGCACGGCCGGTGCCGGCTGAGTGTCCGCCCGCCTGATCATGCAGACGGTCAGCTGAGGCGGATCCCAATCCGTTGCAGGAGTGACCACTTCGTCGGCGCAGTGGTCGCGGAGCGTGTGCCGGGGAAGCATGGCGATACCTACGCGCGCCGCGACCATGAGCAGGCTCGTGTGCGGGTTCGTCGTCTCGTAGACGATGTCCTGGGCCGGCGGTGCGAACGCGGTGTCCACCAACTCACGCAGGGCGAAACCGTGCGCAGACACCACCCAGGACTGGCCTGCGAGGTCCTGAATTCCCACTGTCGACTTGCCGGCCAGAGGATGTCGCCGGGACACGCACAGCACGACCTCGTCGGAGATCAGGTCGGTTGCGGTGAGGCTTGCGTCGGAGGCCGGGTCGTTGGCCCTCACGACGAGTCCGAGGTCGAGTTCGCCGTTCGTCACGCTGTCGCGCACACCCTGGGAGCCCGATTCCCACACCGAGAAGCGCACGTTGGGGAACGAGTTCCGGTAGAGCGGAACCACTCTCGGTAGCAGTATCTGGCTGGCCGTCGTGACGGCACCCAGGCGCACGCTGCCGCTGCGCAGTCCGTTGATCAGCGCCGCCTCCTCGCGGAGCGCGCGATCGGCCTGCAACACCTGTCGAATGTGCGGTAGCAGAATCCGGGCCTCCGCGCTGGGTAGAACCCCGTTGGCGCGACGGATCAAGAGGACGACATTGAGGTCCTCCTCGAGGCGCCGGATCTGCTGGCTGAGAGTCGGCTGCCCGATGCCCACCTCCTGAGCGGCCTTGCGCAGCGAACCGAGGCGGATCGCGGCCTCCAGATAGCGCATCTGCTCCGACCTCATGCCGCGACCCTAGACCCGAGTGATCGATGATGGCAATCGCCCCGGTTGCTTGCGCTCACTTCCGTGAATCAGTTACCCGGATCACACTGGGAAACGAATCGAGAGGCCCGGGGAGGGCCCCAAACGAAGGAGACGCGATGCCCCGCGCCACTGAGAGCGCCGCAATGCCATGGCTGCGCAGGGTCGGCCTTGCGACGCCCGAGTTGGTCGTCGTGACGCATGAGCACGAACTTCTGCCGGACGGGCCGGCGTTCGGCCCGCAGTGGGTCGTGAAGCCGGACATCGCCGGCAGCGGCAAGGGCCTCGCCGGCCTCGTGCACATCTGCAGGTCCCGGGACGAGCTGTCCTCCGCCGTCACCGCTACTCTTCGGAGCGGTGCGCCCGCGGTGGTGGAGGAATTCGTCGAGGGCGAGGAGTGCTACCTCTCCATCGCCCTGGACGAGACGACTCGTGGTGCTGTCGTGCGCGCCGCCGCCACCGGTGGAGTCGGATTCGATGCGCACCAGGCGGCTGCCGTGACGGTCGGCCTGGCGGAAGGCCCCGACGACCACGCGGTCGCCGACCTGTTCGACCGGGCCGCCGTGTCGGACCCTCGGTTGCGCAGTGCGATCGGTGATGCGCTGCAGGTTCTCTGGACCGCCTTCTGCAGTGCGGAGGCCGTCCTCGTCGAGGTCAACCCGTTCCGCTGGGACGGTCAGCGACTGGTCGCCGTCGGTGTGGCGGTCGAATTCGACCCCCACGGTCATCCCGACGCACAGGCACTCCGCCCGTCGGCACTGGTGGATGCCGACCCCGTCGTGGACCGCGCACCCACCCCACGCGAACTGGCAGTCCGCGAGGCCGACGCCGCCGAACCGAATAGGGCGGGCATCAAGTTCTTCGAGTTGGACGGCGACGTCGCCTGCATGATCACCGGCGGCGGTGCGGGGCTTCTCGCCCTGGACTACCTGACCGACCTCGGTATCCGTCCCGCCTGCTACCTCGACGCGTCGCCGGGTGCCGGTAGCGCGAAGCTGCAGACACTGTTCAGTTCGGCGCTCTCCGTCCCCGGGCTTCGCGGGGTGCTGTTCGGCGGCGCCGTGCTGAGTCTCGCCGATGCCCGCGACGTGGCGGTCGAGTTCGCTGCTGCCGCGGATCGGGCCGGATTCGACTCCACACGGGTGCCGACCGTCGTCCGGCTGGCCGGCCCACACGAAGCGGAGGCGCACGCCGTCCTCCGTCGGCGTCTGCCCGGGGCTCTAGTCCTGGATCGCGCGGCCTCACTCGAAGACGCATGCGACCTACTGCTGACCGCGATGGAGCAGTCGCCGCAGGAACTGGAAGGACTCGTCCGATGATTCGTGAGCTTCTCGAAGCCCGTTCAGGTCTTCTCGTGCAGGGCATCACGGGCAGGCAGGGGCAGCTGGAAACGCGGTGGATGCTCGATTCCGGTGTCGACGTGGCCGCCGGTGTCACCCCCGGCAAGGGGGGTTCCGCGGTGCTCGGCGTGCCGGTCTTCGACACCGTCGCCGAGGCCGTGGCGGCGACAGACTCCCGGGTCGCGATGAGCTACGCGCCGCCGCACGCCGCCGCCGATGCGGTAGCCGAGGCCGCACAGGCGGGCATCGAACTGATCGTGGTCAGCTCGGAGAACATCCCTCAGCATCGCTGGCTCCGGGCACTCGCGGTCGCGCGAGAGCACCACTGCCACGTCATCGGCCCGAACTCCCAAGGTGTCGTCGTCCCCGGCGTGGGCCGAATCGGCTGCCCCGGCGGTAACGAACCGTGGCAGCGATTCGCGCCCGGCTCGGTGGGCATCGTCTCCCGCAGCGGCGGCATGGCCTCCGAACTGGCGATGCTGATGCGCAACTGGGGATGGGGAACCAGCGTGCAGATGTCCATCGGCGGCACGCCCGCGGTCGGAACGACCCTCACCGAAGGCGTCGAACTCGCCGCGAGTGACCCGAACACCCGCGCTGTGGTGGTGTTCGGCGAACCGTCCGGCGGCCAGGAAATCGACCTGGCAGTCGCGGTGGCAGACGGACGAATCGACGTGCCGGTCATCGCGATGGTGGCCGGGCGTGCCGCAGATTCCCTCCCGACGACGCTGCCGTTCGGGCACGCGCCGCGCAGCGCCGACGGAGCCACCGTGCAGGAAAAGTGTGCAGCGCTCGCCGATGCAGGCGTCCTCGTGGCCCGCTCCACCCACCACGTGCGCGCCCACCTCGCGGACGTACTGCCGGCCGCTGCGCTTCGCTGACCGCCATCCCAGACAGAAGGAAATCTCGTCATGACCCAGATCGAATCCGGAGCGGCGGCCCCGGTCCTGACCGTCGGCACCAGCGCAGCGGACAGCACCGGCCGGCCGTGGTTCGAAGCGGAGATCGCCAAGCGCCGTGAGTTCGCTCTGGCGATGGGCGGCCCGGACAAGATCGAGCGCCAACACGCGCGCGGCCGACTGACGGCGCGCGAACGCATCGAACGGCTCGTCGACGAAGGATCGTGGCGCGAGATCGGCATGATGACCGGATCGGCCCGCTACGACGAACGCGGGCAGCTGATCTCGGTCGAACCGTCGAATGTCGTGTGCGGGCAGGCGGAGATCGACGGTCGGGACGTCATCGTCGTCGCCGAGGACTTCACCGTCCGAGGGGGATCGTCGGAAGCGACCAACCCCGAAAAATGGCAGTACGTAGAGCGTTTGGCATTGACGTACCGGTGGCCGGTGATCCGGCTGGTCGAGACCGCCGGCGGTAGCGTCAACCTCCTCGAGCAGATGTCCGCCACCAAGATTCCGGGATACCCGCACTGGCCGATGGTGGAGTTGCTGGCCACAGTTCCCGTCGTCGGCGTCGCGCTCGGCGCGGCCGCAGGCCTCGGCGCGGTCCGGGTGTGCGCGAGTCACCTGTCGATCATGACCGCCGAGGGTTCCTACCTGTTCGCGGGTGGACCGGCAGTCGTGAAGAAGGCGGTGGGCGAAGACGTCACCAACGCCGAGCTCGGCGGCGCGGGTGTGCATGCGCGTGCATCGGGTGTCGTCGACAACGAGGCGGCCGACGAATTCGAGGCACTCGACGACGTCGTCCGATTCCTGTCGTACCTTCCGTCGAGCGTTCACGAGCTCCCTCCGGTGAGGGCCTGCGCCGATCCGGTGGATCGTCGTGACGAGGCCCTGTCCACGACGATCCCGGAAATCAAGCAGTATTCGTACGACATGCGCAAGTTGCTGGCCTCGGTCTTCGACGACGGCAGCCTGTTCGAGATCGGACGGTATTTCGGACAGTCTCAGATCACGATGCTCGCCCGTCTCGACGGTCACACCGTGGCGGTCCTCGCGAACGATCCCATGTGGCTCGGCGGATCGTTGACCGTCGATTCCGCGGAGAAGATCACCAGGTTCGTCGACATGGCCGACACGTTCCACCTGCCGGTGGTGAACCTGATCGACCAGCCCGGGACGTTTGTCGGCCGCGACGCCGAGCAGAAGGGCACCCTCCGCAAGGGCATCAGGACGGCCATGGCCCTCGAGCAGGCTCGCGTCCCCTGGCTCTCGCTGTTCGTGCGTCGGGCCTACGGGCTGGCAGGCGCCGCCTACGGGCCGATAGGTGGTGGCAGCATCAACCGGCGCCTCGCCTGGCCGACGGCGCACTGGGGATCGATCCCCATCGAGGGCGGCGTCGAGGCCGCCTACCGGCGCACCCTGGCCGAAAGTGATGACCCGGACGCGCTCCGTGCCGAACTCTACGCGCGGTTCCAACCCGTGGAGAACCCGTTCCGAACTGCGGAAAGGTTCGGAATCCAGGACGTCATCGACCCCCGCGACACCCGTCCGATGCTGTGCGAATGGGTACGTCAGGCCTACCGAATCCTGCCCGCACAGCTCGGCACGACCGCACGCACCATGCGGGCCTGACCGACACCTCATCGCGAACGCCACTTACGAGGAGCAGACCATGAATCTCCAACACGCAGACGTCCGACGCATCCTTGAACTACTCGACACCGCAGAGTATCTCGATTCGCTGGACCTCCGGATCGGCGACGTCGTACTGCAGGCGCGTAAGCCGGGGGCCGCGTCGATGAGTGCACTGCCCGTCGAAGCCCTCGCACCGACGACCGCCACCGCCACCGCGGCCCCGGCCCCGGCCCCGGCGCCAGCCGTGACGCCGCCGCACGCACCGGCCGCTACCCCGGTCGCCGTGAGCAGCCCGGCACTCGCCGAAGTCCCGGATCGGATGATCGCCATCCGGGCACCCATGCCGGGCACGTTCTTCCGCACACCGGCACCGACTCAGCCGCCGTTCGTGGAAGAGGGTCAGCAGATCGAGGCATCCGCGACACTCTGCCTGATCGAGGTGATGAAAATGTTCAACTCGGTCGCGGCGCCGGCAGCGGGCCGGGTTCATTCGATCCTCGTCGAGCACGGTCAGGCAGTCGAGCACGAGCAGATCCTGATGATCGTCGATCCCACCGAGGCGGAGGCCGGAGCATGACCGGCGACATCCCAGTCGTGCGGCACGACATCCGGAGAGTGTTCGTCGCCAATCGCGGCGAGATCGCGGTCCGTATCATCCAGGCGTGCCGTCGGCTCGGCATCGAGACCGTGGTCGGGGTCTCCGACGCGGATGTCGACAGCCTGGCCGCGCGGATGGCCGACGAGGTCGTCGTCCTCGGCCCGCCGCAGCCGGCCCACAGCTACCTTCGCGCGGACCTGCTGATCCGGGCGGCGAAGCGGACCCGTTGTGACGCGGTCCATCCCGGCTACGGGTTCCTGTCCGAACGAGCGTCGTTCGCCCGTGCCTGCGGTGACGCCGGCCTGATCTTCATCGGCCCGACACCGGAGTCGATCGACAGCATGGGCGACAAGATCACGGCGGTGGGCCTGGCATCGGAGGCCGGGGTTCCCTGCGTGCCCGGCTCGGGGGCAGTGTCCGATCCGAACGAGGCTCTGGCGATTGCCACGGAGATCGGGTTTCCGGTGCTGATCAAGGCGACCGCGGGCGGCGGGGGCCGCGGCATGCGGGTCGTGGGGTCGGCGGCGGAACTCCCGGAACTGTTCAGGTCCGCGTCGTCGGAGGCCCAATCGGCGTTCGGTGATCCCACCCTGTACGTCGAGAAGTTCATCGAACGCGCACGGCACATCGAGATCCAGGTCATCGGCGATCAGTTCGGCAACGTCGTACACCTCGGTGAGCGAGAGTGTTCGACGCAGCGGCGGCATCAGAAGCTGATCGAGGAGGCACCCTCGCCTGTACTCGGGGAGAGCGAACGGGAAGCGATGGGCGAGAGCGCAGTCCGCCTCGCCCGGAACGTGGACTACGTCGGTGCGGGCACCGTCGAGTTCGTGGTCGACGACCGCGACAACAGCTACTACTTCCTGGAAATGAACACCCGCATCCAGGTCGAGCATCCCGTCACCGAAATGATCAGCGGGCGCGATCTGGTGGCCGAGCAGATTCGTATCGCATCCGGGCTGCCGTTGTCCTTCACGCAGGACGAGGTGGTCCTGGACGGGCATGCGATCGAGTGCCGCATCAACGCCGAAGACCCCGATCGCGGCTTCTTCCCCAGTCCGGGGTTGGTCGAGGAGTGGGGACCACCGAGCGGGCCGGGCGTTCGCGTCGATACGCACTGTTACTCGGGATATACGGTCTCGCCGTACTACGACTCACTTCTCGCGAAGATTATCGTGCACGCCCCCACCCGAGCCGAGGCGATCGAGAAGATGAGTACTGCATTGTCCGAGTTGACGGTTGACGGTCCGACGACCACCGCGCCGTTCCACCACTCGGTGCTCGCTCACCCCGACTTCGCCGCGGGAGCGGTCACCACCAGATGGGTCGAGGACACCTTCCTTCGCCAGTCCCTCACCGAGGCGGGAGCATCGGCATGAGCAACCATCAGATCACCTTCACCGACACCAGCCTGACCGACGGCCAGGCCGCGGTATGGGCGGGTGCACTGGACAATCGGATGCTCCTCGCCCCCGCCGCCGCGCTGTCGTCCAGCGGCCTCGCTGCGGTCGAGGTGCTGAGCCCGGCGGTGCTCGACGAATGCCTGGCCCGCGACGAACACCCGCTGCAGCGGGTGGAACTCGCCCATCGGCACTGCGGCCCCGTTCCGTTGCGGGCCACCGTCAACCTGCTGACCGGGCATGGGCGGCCGGGTGCCGACGTCCTCGGACCCACGGCGATCGACGGCTGGCTGACGGCACTGGCAGCAGCGGGCCTGCGGCAGGTGGTCCTGCTGGATCCGCTGCTGGACCTGGTCCGCCTCAAGACCGCTCTGGAATCTGCCACCACGGCGGGACTGACCGCCATTGCCGCGCTTCCCTATACAGCCGACGACGGCCTGTCCGACGAAACCTATGCGGAGCGCGCGGCATCGCTCGTCGCTGCCGGCGCCGACCGGGTCATGCTGCGAGACGAGAGCGGAGTCCTGACACCGGACCGGGCGCACGCCCTCATCCCGGCACTGGTGTCGGCGCTCGGTGACACTCCCCTCGACCTCCACACTCGGTGCCACACCGCACTCGGGACCGTCGTCGCCCTCGAGGCCGGCCGGCTCGGCGTCCGCGGCATCGACACCGCACTGCCCTCGGTCGCCAACGGGCCCTCCCTTCCGTCGCTGCCGTCCCTGATCCGCGTCCTGCGACGCGACGACGTTCAGGGTCTGCCCAACCTCGACGCTCTGCTGTCCGCCGATGCGATCCTCGCCGGGATCGCCGATCAGGAAGGCTTTCCCGCGGCAACCCCGTGGCCATTCGATCTGGCGACGTACGTCCATCAGCTGCCGGGCGAGGTGGCGGCCGACGTCCGGAGCGCCCTGCGTGAGCGCGGACGGTGGGCCGACCTGCACGCGTTTGCCGGCGAATGCGCGGCAGTGCGGAGCGAGATGGGCTCGCCGCCGATGGTGGCCCCCTTCGCCCGGGCGATCGCCGAGCAGGCGATGTGCCACTTCGGTGGGGAGCAGAGGTACGAGACCCTCCGGCCGGTTCTGCGGAGGCTGCTGCGGGGCGTGTACGGCACGGTGGACGGTGACCAACGCGTCGACCTCCAGGCGCGGGTCGGCTCGGTGCTGACGTCCGAACTCGACTCCCCAACGGCCGAAGCGGATCTCGCGGCCGATGAGGACGTTCTGCTCGCGTGGATCGCGGGAGTCACGGTCGCGACCGTCCCGCGGAGAGTGGACGTGCAGCCCTACGAAGCAGTGACACCCTACGAAAGCCTCACCCGTGGATTGCTCGAGCGGGCCGGTCGCTACGCCACGCTGACCGTGTCCGCGCCCGGTCTCCGCATCCATCTGCAACAGGAAGGGTGAATCACCGTGCTCACCAACCTTCGTCACCTCGTCGAGGCCGAATTCGCCCGGACGGGTCGGCGCCGGACGATCGCCCTTACCGACGGCACGCTCCGGGACGCACACCAGTGCCTGTGGGCGACCCGAATGCGCACCGAACACATGCTGCCCATCGCGAGCAGGATCGCCGACGCGGGCTTCGGTGCCGTCGAGGCCATCGCGATGGTCGGCTTCGACGCGGGAGTTCTGTTCCTGAATCAGGATCCGTTCGAACGGGTGCGGCTGCTCGCTGACCGGATCTCGACGGCTCCGCTACGTGCGGCCGTCCGCAGCAACCTGCTTCACGGCTTCTACCCGCAACCGGACGACATCAACGAGCTGTTCGTCGAGCGGATGTTCGTCAACGGCATCCGTGACTTCGCGGTTCTCGACTCCCTGCACTCGTGGGACAACGTGGCACCCGGGATCCGCATCGCGAAGCGGCTCGGCGCGAAGGTCACGATTGCTCTCGTGTTCAACCTCGCACCGGGCTACGACGACGACTTCTACGTCCGGCAGGCACGGGAGGTCATCGACCGGTTCGGCGTGGACACGATTTCTCTTGCCGACGCGGGCGGCAGCCTGACCGTCGAACGCACCCGGACGCTGGTACCGGCGCTGCGGGCGGCGATCGGCGACACCCGGCTGGAGTTGAACACGCACTGTTTGACCGGGATGGGTCCGCAGGTCGCGCTCGAAGCGGCCGTGTATGGGGCGGATCAAATCCTGACCGCCGTCGATCCGCTGGCCAACGGCAACTCGTTGCCGTCGGCTCAGGTGATGGCCCGGGATCTGCGTGCCCTGGGGTTCGACGTCGACGTCGACGACCGATCACTCGACGAGGTCGGCGAGTATCTGGGCAAGCTCGCCGCGCAACTGGGCTACCCCGTCGGAGTCCCCGCGGAGTACGACCCCGCCAATTACCAGACGCAATACGCCGGTGGCGCCATGACGAATCTCGAGGCACAGCTGAAGGCCGCGGGAATTGCCGACAGACTGCCGGCGGTGATCGAGGAGATCGGCCGGGTCCGTGAGGAATTGGGTTCCCCGGTCATGGCTACACCGTTCCCCGCCATCGTCGCTGCACAGGCCGTCATGAACGTCCTGAACCCCGATCGGTACGCCGTGGTTCCGGACGAAGTGAAGAAGTACGTGTGCGGATACTTCGGTGCGCTGCCGCTGCCCGTCGACGACAACGTCAAGGACCTTGTGATGAACAACGGGTCGCGCGACATCTCCGAGACACCACCACACCTCGACCCGATCCTGCCGGAACTGCGCAGGCGGTACGGACACCTGTCGCCGGACGAGATGATCCTGCGGTACATGTACGGCGACCAGAAGATCGACGCACTCGTCCCGGTCGAGGACACCTTCTCCGTCCAGCAGTCGATCGTGGAGCTGGTGGCCGGACTCGAACGGATGCGGAGCAAGCACAACGTGCGCCTGGTGGCCCCCGGAGTCGAGCTGCGGGCCAATGGCTGACACCCCGGTACGCCCGGAACCGCGGCCCACCGCCGAGACCGCGGGGTACTGGGATGCGGCCCGGCAGGAACGCCTGGTGGTGCAACGTTGCGAGCAGTGCGGACGTCACCAGTTCTACCCCCGCGCCTTCTGCACCGCCTGCCTCTCCGAGAACCTCGAATGGGTGGAGTCGGCGGGAGCAGGGAGCATATACACCTTCACGGTCTGCCGCGTTCCGGCCAATCCGTCGATGGCGGACAAGGTTCCCTATGCCGTGGCCGTCATCGAACTCGACGAGGGTGTGCGCGTGCTGACCAACATCGTGGACTGCCCGATCGATCGCATCCGCGTCGGTGCCCGCGTCGAAGTGCGCTTCGAACGGATCAGCGCTGAAACAGTCCTTCCCCAATTCACTCTGACAGAGGCGGACAACCGATGATCACCGACTACTTCGACGCGGGTGCCGCCCGGTACCCGGACCGAACGTTCCTCCAGTCCGACACCTTGCGACTCAGCTACCGGGACGTCGTGGACGCGTCACACGCAATTGCGCACGGACTGACCCGGGAAGGGCTGGCCAGCAGCAGGATCGGAATTCTGTCCCCCAACCATCCCGACGGCTTCGTCGCGATGCTCGGCATCCTGCGCGCGGGCGCCACCTATGTCCCCCTCAACGCCCGCGATCAGATCGAGGACCTGATCTGGTTCATGCGATTCACGAAGATGTCGGCATTGGTGTACCACGAGCAGTACCTCCCCCACATCGACCGGATCCGGTCCGAAGTACCCACGCTCACCGCCTGCATCGCGTTCGGCGAGCACACCGCGCCCGGGCTCAGCACCGAGGCCTGGAAGCGAGAGCACAGCGGACAGACCTGCACCACCCGACGAGACCTCGACGACATTGCCCTCATCAAGTCGTCCGGCGGCACCACCGGCCGCCCGAAGGCCATCATGCAGAGCCACCGCTGTCTGCTCGCCGCCTACCGGATCGCCAACCAGTTCACCGTACCCGCGAAGGATCCGGTGCACCTGGTGGTTGCACCGCTGACCCACGCTGCGGGCGCGACGGCAATGGGGCTGTCGGCATTCGGCACCCGCAACGTGATCGCGCCGTCGACCGATCCCGCGACGGTCCTCGAACTGATCGAACGAGAGCGCGTCACACACCTGTTCCTACCGCCGACGATGATCTACCGGATCCTGGCGCACCCCGACGTGCACACACGCGATTGTTCCTCACTCGAGTACGTCATCTACGGCGCCGCACCCATGTCCGTCGACAAACTCGAAGAAGGACTGAAGCTGTGGGGTCAGGTCTTCGTCCAGTTCTACGGTCAGTCCGAGGCGCCGGGGGTGATCACGTGCCTGTCTCGTCAGGATCATTACCTCGGTGACGATTCCGCGGGTGCACAACACCTCGCGTCGGCAGGCCGGCCGACCGGGGCCTGCGAGGTGGCGCTGATGGACGAGGGCGGCAACTTCGTCCCGGCCGGTGAACGCGGGGAAATCGTCGTCCGAGGTGAGCTGGTCTGTCCCGGGTACCTCGACAATCCCGAGGCCAACGCCGAAGCCCACCGCTTCGGCTGGCACCACACCGGAGACATCGGGGTCTTCGACGAGAGCGGATACCTCTCTGTCGTCGACCGGACGAAAGACGTAGTGATCTCCGGCGGTTTCAACATCTACCCCAGCGAGATCGAGCAACTGATCTGGTCACATCCCGCCGTGCAGGATTGTGCTGTCGTCGGTGTGCCCGACGAGGACTGGGGTGAGCGGCTCACCGCCGTGATCGAACTGAAGTCGCAGTCCGAGGCGACCGCCGAGAACATAATGGAGATGTGCCGCAACCGGTTCGGCAGCATGAAGACGCCGAAACAGGTCGAGTTCTGGGAGTCGTTGCCGCGCAGCGCGGTCGGCAAGGTCCTCAAGAAGGACGTCCGCGCCAAGATCATCGCCGCACACCTGCGGGCGGACTGAGAGATGGCGGACAACAGAGCGCTGGCGGGGCGGTACGCCATCGTCGGGGTCGGCGAGGCCGGTCTGGGCAAGGCGCCTGCCGGTGCCACGGCGCTGTCGCTGCAATGCCGGGCCGCCCGCCTGGCGATGCTCGAGGCCGGACTCGGCCCCGCCGACATCGACGGGGTCTTCGCGCACTGGGACGACCGCGCGAACGCACTGCTCGTGGCGGAGTACCTGAACATTCACCCGCGGTACGTCGACAACACGGTGGTCGGCGGCCAGTCCAACATCACCCACCTGGTCCACGCGATGGCGGCGATCGAGGCAGGCCTGTGCGAGGTCGCCCTCGTCAGCTACGGCAGCACACAGCATCTGGACAAGAGCCGCGCGCGGGGTGGCGTCGCCCAGGACGCGCGCTCACCGATGGGCCAGTTCGCGACGCCGTACGGAATGCTCAATCCTGTCGGGTACTACGCCATGCTGGCCCAGCTGTACGCGAACCGGTTCGGCTGCATGCCAGAGCAGCTCGGGGAGGTGGCCGTCGCCGCTCGCCGGTGGGCGCAGCTCAATCCGAATGCGGCACGTCGGGAACCTCTGACCATGGATGACTATCTCGCGTCACCGGTCATCGCCGACCCACTCCGCAAGCTCGACATCTGCCAGATCAACGACGGCGCCGGTGCCATGATTCTGACGAGCGCGGGGCGTGCCGCCGATCTGGCGCAGAAGCCGGTGTCGATTCGGGGTTTCGGTGACACCTACCGACATCACATGACCCCGCTCGGCACCGAGGACTGGCTCGACAACGGAGTGCTACGCGAGATCGCCGACGACGCACTGGCAATGGCGCGGGTCGATCGGCACGACATCGACGTCGTCCAGATCTACGATGCCTTCACCATCAACGTGCTCGTCGCGCTCGAGGGGCTCGGGTTCTGTGAACCAGGTGGTGCAGGCACATTCGTCGGTGGCGGGCGAATAGCTCCCGGCGGGACATTTCCGCTGAACACCTCCGGTGGAGGGCTCTCCTTCAATCATTCCGGTCAGTTCGGAATGCAGCTGATGATCGAGGCCGTCCGTCAGCTGCGCGGCGAATGCGCCGCACGCCAGGTCCCGGATGCGCGTACCTGTCTCGTACAGGCCGGAGGAATGGTCATGTCCGCGTACATGGTGATGATCCTCGGCACCGACTGACCCATCTCTGAATCCACGTCCAGGTCCGCGTCTTTCGACCGGTGCCGGTCGCGGACTTCGTCGACCCCGAATACACCCAAGGAGGTTCGTCATGGACAAAACCACTGCGGCGCCAGATGTCATGGTGACTGCCAACCTGCTGTCGCGCCTCGACCGGCTGCCGATGACCAGGACAGCTCTGCTGACCACTATTCTCGTGACCGTCATCTGGGTCGCCGAAGGATTCGAAACCGGGGTCATCGGCCCGATCCTGCTGCTCGTCACGGAGCCCTGGGGCCTGACGGCTCAGGGAACCGCCCAGCTCGGGATCGCGTCCACCGGCGGCATCATCGTGGGCGCAGCCCTCGCCGGACGCATCATCGACCGGTACGGCCGTAAAAGCGTTCTGCTCTGGGGTGTTTCGCTGTTCTCGCTGTTCGCGGCGCTGTGTGCGGTTTCGGCGGACGTGGGGTGGATCATGGCGATGCGGGTTCTCGGTGGACTCGCATTGGGTGCGGTCTTTCCCATTCCGTACCTTATGCTCTCCGAACTGCTCGGTACCCGATCCCGCGCCCGAATGATCGCGGCGGCGTCCGCGGTGCTCGCACTGAGCTATCTGGTTCCGCAGGCGGCGGCGCTCGTCATGGTCGGTCACCTTCCGGTCGATCTGGCCTGGCGCATCCTGTTCCTCCTCGGTGGCCTCCCGATCCTCGCGGTGCCGCTGATCTATCGGAATCTGCCCGAAAGCCCTCGGTGGCTGCTGCTGAAGGGTCGCGCAGACGAGGCGCGGGCACTGGTCGAGCAGTTGGAACGCGAGGCCGGGTACAACCACGAGAATGAGCTCGTGCACCCCGAGGTCGCCGCCGTCGTGCGCGCCGAGTACGAGTCCGGCGCCGAACGAGGAAGCGGGACAAAGGATCTGTTTCGCAGACCGTTGCTCGGCAGATTCGTGCTGTGCCTGCTGATCTGCGCCGGTGCAAGCGCGGGCGCCTATGTGCTCTTGGTCTACGCCTCGGTCATGTACGCGGATATGGGGATGACAACCCAGGGAGCGTTGGTGACCACCATCGGAATCATCATTGCCGGCGCAGTGGGGGCGATCGCGGTGGGACAGTTCGCCGACAGGCTCGGCCGCAAGAAGACTTTTCTTCTCTACAGCGTCGGCGCCATCTTCGGATTCAGCGCGCTCGGACTGTCTCAGAACATCGCTCTCGCTGTCGCGTGCGGGTTTGTCAGCGCGTTCTTCTGCACGGGTTTGGTTCCCTTCACCAAACTGTTCACGTCCGAGCAATTCCCCACCCATGCGAGGGGAACCGCCGCGGGATTCGTGGAATCCGCGAGCAGGTGCTTCGGCGGAGTCCTCGTCGTCGCGTCGATCCCTTTCATCCAGACGAAGCTGGGGACGAGTGCACCGTTCTGGCTCATCTGCGCGATCTTCCTTGTGTGCCTCGGACCCGTCATGCTCTGCGCTCGTGAAACCCGTGGCATGAGCATCGACCAAGCAGGGGCGGCTTGAGCGTCAACCTTGTTTCGACGTAGGAGTTCAGGTCGGCCCGACACGGGCATTCCGCACCACTGGTGGTGACAGAATGGCGACTACGGGTGATCCGAGTCGACGGGAGAGGTCGTGGACGGAATGGTCGGCGCTCCTCGGCGACGCAGGCGAGCGGCCTGGATTGCCGTGGCCGCGATGCTCCCGTGGCGGTGTGCGGGCAGTCACGGAGTGATTCCGCCGTCCACGACGCCCCGTTGGGAAAACCCACGGTGAGTGTCGGGAAGGGACCACTCTCGATGTGACGGTGGACCCGTCCACGGGTATCGCCTACGTCACCAGCCCGTCACCCGACCAGCCACACCGCGTACGTCGTTTTCGCCCCGTGCGGTCAGGTCCACTCCCGAACCGACAATTGTTTCGGTCCGTCGACTCGGCGCAAGTCGAGTGGAAGGTGAGATGGGCGCGCCGCCGCAAGAGAGGGTCCTGACCGAGGGGAAGTGGGCCGCGCTGACACCCGGCACGTCTGAGAGGGCGTTGAACACTGTGATCGAGCCGATCGTGTAGGTCACCCGGTGCTCCACGAACGTGTCCAGTGCGACGGCTGCGTCGAACCGATTCGCTCAGACGAGCAATATCTCGAGCGGCTAGGTCCGCGCCGTCAGTGAAACGACTGCTGGATCATTGCAATGCCACCGAGGTCCGGTCGTGCGCTCGCCGCGCGAGACCTCCTACTTCCGGCGGCGCCACAGTGGTGCGGGGTCCGGGCCCTCCTCGCCCTGCTGCTGCGCACCCCGGAAGCGTGCCGCGAAGACGATCCAGCCGATGGTGGCCATGAGCAGGAAGCTGACCAGGCGGTAGACGACGATCGCGGACACCGCCTCGGCGCCGGTCATTCCGCTGGCGGTCAGTGCGGGGACGAGCACGGCGTCCATGACACCGAGCCCGGCGGGCAGGAGTGGGATGGCCGAACGGGCGGCGTTGCCCGCCGCGTACGCGACGGCCAGTCCGG
>NZ_JAAOQS010000059.1:0-55594 GCF_011603105.1 Rhodococcus sp. A14
GACCTCCTCGGCGCCCCGATACCACTGACCCTGACCTGAGGACACCGTCGACAGAACAAAACCACAACCACCCACTAAACCACCTGGTCAAACCACATAAACTGCTGCCAAACCGCCGCAACTTCGGCCTAGGCGGTCAGCCGAGGGACAGGTCGGAACCGATCCGCTCCGCGGTCGCGACGAGTTTCGGCACCACCGACGCCGCGACGTCGTCCCGCGTGTACTGCGTGCCCTGCAGCGAGGAGTTGAGGGCGGCGACCACGGCGCCTGTTCGATCCCGGATGGGAACGGCCGCGCCGCGGATGCCGATCTCGAGCTCGTTCTCCGACATCGACCAGCCGTCGGCGGCGACCTTCCGGACGTCTGCGCGCAGGTGTTCGACGTCGGAGATCGTGTGGGGTGTGAAGGCCTGGAATTCGGTGGTCTTCAGGTAGTCGTCGAGCGCGCCGGCCGAAAGTCCGGCCAGCAGAACCCGTCCCGTGGACGTCGCGTACGCGGGGAACCGCATGCCCACCGTGATGGAGATGCGAATGATCCGGGGCGAGCGGACCCGCGCTACGTATACCACGTCGGGACCGTCGAGAATCGTGACGGAGATGGTCTCGCCCAGTTCCTTCGCGAGAGCCTCGATGTGCGGGTCGGCGACCTGCGGCAGTCGCAGCGCGGCGAGGTACGAGAAGCCGAACCGCAGCACCCGGGGTGTGAGCGAGAAGTTGCGTCCGTCGAGACGCAGGAAACCCTTGTCCACCAGGGTGAGCAGAATACGGCGCGCCGTGGACCGGGTGATCCCGACAGCCTGCGCCACCTCGCTCAGTGTGCGTTCCCGGTGCTGTTCGTCGAAGCATTCGAGAACGGTCAGGCCACGGTCCAGGGACTCGAGAAAATACCGTTCCCCCGACGCCGGTTGCTCGGCCACCTCAGCAGCCACCTGTTTCGCACACGCCGTCATGCTACCGGGCGACTAGGTGCGCCGGAGCCGGCTGAACGCCGTGTCCAGTGTGGCCAATCCGCTCGTGTCGATGAGGAAATCGGTTTCGAGAACGTCGCGCAGTTCGTCGACGGTCGCCAGTTCGCGCCGCTCGGACGTCCCGCCGAGGTGGTGCACCGTCAGCCGCGTACCGGCCAGGGCGTAGCGGCGGTCTTCCGTGGCCCGCGCCGCCATGAGTCCGGTCACGAAATGCGATCCGGGCCAGGTCGACAGGTACCAGTTGGGGGCCTCGTAGTCGACGGGGAACTGCCCGGTGAGGTCGAACCGGTAGATGGTCCGCCACTCGTCACCGACGAGTGCCTGCATCGCGTAGTCGCCCGCGACGTCGACCAGCCGGAACGGTTCCAGCGGAGTGTCCTGCACGGTGTCCAGTTCGAAGCGCAACGTGGTGGTGAGGGTCATGCCGCCGAACCCGACGTCGATGAGCCTTCGCTCGCCGGCGACGTCGACGAGCAACAGCATGTGCGAGCGCGGAGTGACCGCATCGATCGGAGATCCCCACAGAACACGGGCGGCGAGTGGCGTCACGTCGAACCCGAGCTCGAGCAGGACGGCCCGCAGTAGGAGATTCTGCTCGAAGCAGTAACCGCCCCTTCGGGATTCGACCAATTTCTGTTGCAGTGACGGCAGGTCGAGCCGGTTCGGTGTGCCGAGGAACGGGTCGAGGTTCTCGAACGGGATCGACCGGGCGTGATGTGCGGCAAGCTGGTTCAGCGTCGCCGTCGTCGCGGATCGGTCGCCGTCGTACCCGATCCGGTCGAAGTACCGCTCGAGGTTCAGATCGCCCGCAGTGGCCATGGAGCACAGTGTAAGCGCGGCGAATGACCGATCAGGGGCCGTCACTGGGGGAGGATGGACAGGGTGCGGGGTCGCGTGACGGGAGGACACCCATGGGACGGCGACGTTTCTCGGTTGCAGCGTTGCTGGTGGTCGTCACGTGCGCGGCATGCCAGTCCGAGGGGAGTCCGGCGCAGCCGTCGACGACCACCGCGGTCGCCGCGCCGGCCGAAGCCGAGCCCACGGTGATCGCCGCCGACCTCGACGTGCCGTGGGGGATCGCGCTCCTGCCGGACGGGACGGCACTGATCGCGGAACGGGACAGCGGCGCGATCCAGCACCTGCAGGCGAACGGCGACACGACCGTGATCGGCGAAGTGCCCGGTGTGGCGGCGCGGGGCGAATCGGGACTGCTGGGCCTGGCCGTCTCACCGGCCTACGCAACGGATCAGATGATTTACGCGTACCTGACCACCGACGACGACAATCGGGTGGTCGCCCTGCGGTTCGACGGCCGCAGCCTCGGGGAGCCGGCCCCGATCCTGACGGGCATCCCCGCCGGATCGATCCACGACGGCGGCCGGATCGCATTCGGGCCGGACGGCAAACTGTACGTCGCCACCGGTGAAGCCGGTGACCGGCCACGCGCCCAGGACCCGTCCTCACTCGGCGGCAAGATTCTGCGGATCAACCCCGACGGGTCGATCCCGGCCGACAACCCCACCCCCGGTTCACCGGTCTGGTCGTTCGGGCACCGCAACGTGCAGGGCCTCGCGTGGGACGACGCCGACCGGTTGTGGGCCACCGAATTCGGGGCGAACACCTGGGACGAGGTGAACCTCATCGAACCCGGCGGCAACTACGGATGGCCGGAGGTCGAGGGGCGGTCGGGCGAGGCGGGCTTCGTCGATCCGGTGGTCCAATGGTCCACCGGCGAGGCGTCCCCGTCCGGGCTCGCGTTCCAGGACGGCGCGCTGTGGGTCGCGGCGCTGCGCGGCGAACGACTGTGGCGGATTCCCGTGGGCGGTGACGGCTCGCTCGGCGAACCGCAGTCGCTGTTCGAAGGTGAGTACGGCCGACTGCGCACCGTCGTCGCGACACCGGACGGAGCAGTCTGGTTCAGCACCAGCAACCGTGACGGGCGCGGCGATCCGGCGGAGGGCGACGACCGCATCCTCATGCTCCGCCCGTGAGTACTTATCAACCGCGGGCGGTTAATAAGTACTCACGGGTCAGTCGGTCCAGGGGACGATCGGCGGCTTCACCCACATGATCTTCTCGTCCCGGTGCGCCGGGGTGGCGGCGGGATGGTCGGGGTGGCGCTCCGCCCACGCCGACTTCTGGTCGAGCAACTCGACCACGGTCAGCCACGTCTCCATGGTGCTCGGCGGGTTCGACCCGGCCGCCCGGGCGAGTTTCCGCAGCGTGCCGTCGGTGAGGTCGAGGAGTTCCTGACCGCTGATTCCGCGATCCCACACATACCGCGCGAGTCCCATCGCCTTCTCGCGACGTCGCTTCGCAGCGCCTTCGGTGTGCGCGAAGTCGACTTCCTGAGGTTCCATCGTCTTCCCTTCTCGTGCGCGTCACCACGGTAGGTCACCCGTGTCTCGTCCCGGTATCGTGGGAGGACGATTCTCGCAGCAGACGCGAGCGGACGGCGCGAGCAGTAGGGAAGACGGACGATGGGCAGGCAGCGCGGCGGTCGGGCTGCCCGGACAACCGACGGGGGTCCCGTCGCAGGCGTGTACCCGATCGACACGGGCACGTGCGAACTCACCGAAGACCACCTCAACCCGCACGGCTGGGTGCTGAAGGTGAACGGGGTCGAGAGTTCCCACATCGACCTGTCGGATCCCACGCACCTCGATTTCGAGTACATGCGGTGGATCGCCGAACTGGTCGCTTCGCACTGGGGAACGGACCAGCGGGTGCGGTCCCTGCACCTCGGTGGCGGTGCCTGCTCACTCGCGCGGCATCTCGCCGCCCGGTATCCGGACGCCCGGCAGGTGGTGGTCGAACTCGACGGCAGGCTCGCCGAGTTGGTGCGCGAATGGTTCGACCTGCCGCGGGCACCACTGCTGCGACTGCGGGTGGGTGAGGCGCGGGCGGTCACCGAGACGCTGACGGAGTCCAGCCGCGACCTGATCGTGCGCGACGTGTTCGCCGGCAACACGACTCCGACGCCGCTGACGACGACGGAGTTCACCGGGCACGTGCGCCGGGTGCTGGCGCCCGGCGGGATCTACGCGGTCAATTGCGGCGACACCCGCGACCTCGTCCTGGCGCGCCGGGAGGCGGCGACCATCGGCAGCGTGTTTCCGCACACCACGGTCATCGCCGATCCCGCCATGCTCAAGGGCCGCCGCTACGGCAACATCGTGATCGCGGGCAGCGACGTGCCGATCGGCGACGACCCCGCACTCGTCCGCACACTGCTGGGTGGTGGTGTGCCTGCCCATGTCTGGGACGACCGGCAGGTGCGGACGTTCGCCGGTGCGGCGCGGGTGCTGCGCGACGCGGACTCCGGGAGCTAGACCAGCACCCAGATCAGCGAGGCCATCGCGAAGCCCACCACGGACAGGATGGTTTCGAGCACCGTCCACGTCTTCAGAGTGTCTTTCACGGACATGTTGAAATATCGTGACACGATCCAGAATCCGCCGTCGTTGACGTGGCTGGCGATGATGGATCCGGCCGACACGGCGATCACGATCAGGGCGATCTGCGGGGACGAATAATTTCCGGCTGCGATCGACGGTTCGATGACGCCTGCGGTGGTGACGATGGCGACGGTCGCAGAACCCTGGGCGATGCGGAGTGCGCAGCTGATCAGGTATGCGGACAGGATGACCGGGAGGCCGAGTGCGTCCATCGAGTCGGCCAGGGCCTGCCCGACTCCGGTGGCCCGCAGCACCGCGCCGAAGAACGCACCGGCGCCGACGACCAGCAGGATCATGCCGACCGGTTTCAACGCCGCCGCGGACATCGCACCGATCTCCTGCGCCGTGATTCCGCGCCGGGTCCCGAGCAGGTACAGCGCCAGCAGGACGGCGATGGTCAATGCGATCGTGGGTGTGCCGAGGAAGATGAGGACGGACAGTAGTGTCGAGCCTTCTTCGAGGACCACGTTGCCGACCGTCGCACCGAGGATCAGCACCATCGGCACGAGGATGATGAACGAGATCAGCCATAGTGGCGGCGGGTTCTTGTCGGCTTCCTTCTCCTCCGGGATGAACTCGTCCGGGACCTCGATGATCACGCGCTTGCCGATCCAGCTACCCCAGACGACGCCACTGACGAACCAGGCGGGGATACCGCAAGCGAGGCCCATGATGATGATCCAGCCCATGTCGACGTGCAGCAGACCGGCCGCGGCGACGGGTCCCGGGTGCGGGGGCAGGAACGCGTGGGTCATGGACAGGCCGGCGAGCATCGGCATCGCGTACATCACCAGCGACTTGCCGCCGCGCTTCGCCGCCACGTACACGAGCGGGGCGAGGATGAAGATGCCGATGTCGAAGAAGACCGGGATACCGAGGACGAGGCCGGTGACACCCATCGCGAGCGGAGCGCCCTTGGGCCCGAACAACTTCAGTAGCCGTTCGGTCAGGACGTCGGCACCGCCGGAGCGTTCCATCATCGCGCCGAGGACGGTGCCCAGGCCGATGATCGGCGTGATGTGCCCCAGGATACCGCCGAACCCCTTCTCCAGAATCGAGTCGGCCGCCGACGTCGGTGTGCCGACCAGTTCGACCACCGACACTCCCGCGATGAGCGCGACGCCGACGCCGACGACGATCAGCGCGATGAACGGCTCGAGCTTCAGCTTGATGATGAGGATCAACAGCACGGCGATGGAAATCGCCGCGAGAGTGAGTAGTCCGGCTGTGTCGTGCTGCAGCCAGTCGACGAACGACGTCATTGCGTCTCCAGGGGAGGTGGTGGGGTCGGGCGAGAGTGGGACTAGTTCGAGAGCGCGGCGACGAACGATCGTGCGCGGTCGGTGATGTCGGACCAGTTGCCTGCCGCGACGCTGGACGGTGGGACGACGCTGGTGCCCGCGCACACGGCCAGCGCGCCGGCGTCGAGGAACTGGCGGGCGTTGGAATCGTTGATCCCACCCGACGGCAGGAGTTCCACGCCGGGATACGGGCCGTGCAGGTCCGACAGGTAGTCGGGGCCGAGTCGCTTGGCGGGGAAGATCTTGACCGCGGCCGAGCCGAGATCGACGGCCATGGCCACCTCGGTGGGGGTGAACGCACCGAGGAAGACGGGAATCGACCGCCCCGTCGCGACTTTCGCGACGTCGGGTCGGATGCCGGGGGTGACGAGGAAACGGGCGCCGGCGTCGATCGCGGCGGCGGCCTGATCGCCGGTCATCACGGTTCCGACGCCGAGGATGCTGCCTGCCGCGGCTGCGGCGTCGGCGGCGCGACCGAGATGATGGAGCACGTCGGGCGTGGTGAACGTCAGCTCGACCGTCCGGATTCCGCCCTCGGCGAGTGCGTGGCACAGGTCTGCGGCGTCGGGGATGGTTTCCGCTCGCACCACCGTCAGTACCCGGTCGGCACGCAAAATGTCGATCTCGGTCATCGAACTGCTCCTCCTTCTTCGCGGCGCAACGATCTTCCGGCGGTCGCGCCGGTGAGGCGGCCGTCCTCGAGGGCGAGGTGGCCGCGGACGAACACGTGGGAAATACCGGCCGCCGCCTGGCGCGGCTGCGCGTAGGTCGCGGTGTCGCTGACCGTGTCCGGATTGAAGAGTACGAGGTCAGCGGCGTATCCGCGGCGGACGAATCCGCGATCCACGAGCCGCAACCGCATCGCGGCTCGGCCGCTGAGGTGACCGACACACTCCTCGAGGGACATCAGGCCGAGGTCGCGGCTGTAGTGCCCGAGGTAGCGTGCGAACGTTCCCCACCCGCGCGGGTGCGGTTTCGCGCCGACCAGCAGTCCGTCGCTGCCGCCGGTGTGCCGGGGGTGCTGCATGATTGCGCGCACGTTCTCCTCGTGGCCGACGTGTTGCAGGATTCCGCTGCCGAGTTGGTCGCGGATCAGGATGTCGATGCACATGTCGAAGGGGTCGCGGTTCTCGGCGACGGCGATGTCCGCGACGGTCTTCCCGACGTAGTCGTCGAGTTCCGCGTTCTGCACGCCGCTGATCTCGAGCGTGTGCCACTCGGCGATCACCCCGTGGCAGCCGTCGGAGCCGGTGACCTCGAGATGCTCCCGGATGCGTTCGAGGGCAACCGGATCCCGGAGCCGATCGAGCGTCTGTTCCATGCTGCCCGCCGACGCCCAGCTGGGCAGGATCGCCGACAGCGTGGTGGCGCCGGGAAGGTAGGGGTAGGTGTCGAGGCTGATGTCCGCGCCGGCGGATTCGGCCGTGTCGAGCAGGGCCAGCAGTTCCGGGGCGCGGCCCTTGTTGGGTCCGAAGTTCAGCGTGGCGTGAGCCAGATGCAGTGCGCACCCCGCCCGCGACGTCAGGTCGACCATCTCGGCGTAGGCCTCCATGGCGCCGGCGCCGTAGGACCGGTGGTGCGGGGAGAAGTAGCCGCCGTACTCGGCGACGGTCCGGCACAGTGCCAGCAACTCCGCGTTGTCCGCGTACATCCCCGGCGTGTAGGTCAGCCCCGCGGACAATCCGACGGCACCCTCCGCCATGGACTGCGCGACGATCCGCTGCATCTCCTCGATCTCCGACGGTGTCGCCGGCCGGTCTTCCCAGCCGACCACCAGGGCCCGGACCACTCCGTGCGGGACGAGATACGCGACGTTGGTGGCGATACCGCGGTCGAGTCGGTCGAGGTATTCGCCGACGCTCCGCCAGGAGAAGTCGAAATCCGAGGGATCGGTGTTCCACCCCGCGATCTTGCGCCGGACCACCGCGAGCACGTCGTCGGTGACGGGTGCGTAGGACAGCCCGTCCTGCCCGAGTACCTCGGTGGTGACGCCCTGGGTGATCCGCGACGGGTGCTCGGGGTTCAGCAGGATCTGCAGATCCGAGTGGGCGTGCATGTCGATGAAACCGGGCGCGAGCACCAGGCCGTCGGCGTCGATCACTCGATCCGCGCGAGGGCGTCCGGTCTCGGAGTGAACTGCCTCGGGCCAGATTTCGGCGATCCGGTCTCCGTCGACGAGCACGTCGGCGCGGTACCTCGGCGCCTCCGAACCGTCGACGACGGTGGCGGAGCGGATCAGTGTGGTCATGATGTGAGTCCTCGGCCGGGGATCAGAAGAAGGTGCGGATCAGGTCGACGACGACCGGATCGTCGGAGTCGTCGCCGACGACGGGAATCCAGCGCCACTTGTCGAACGCGGTGCACGGGTGCGAGAGACCGAGCCGGACGACGTCCCCGACACGCAGATCGTGTTCGGGCCGTGCGGGATCGAGCCGGAGGAACGCGTGCTGGTCGTTGACGGCGGTCACTTCGGTGCCGACGAGGGGCCGCGGCGTCGCCCCGAGTTGGCCGGCGACGGTCTGCGCGGTGGGGAGTCCTTCGTCGAACGGGACGTCGCGCTTGCCGGCGTCGAGCAGGGCGAGGCCCGGCTCGGGGCGGGACACCACCCGGGCCCACGTGTGCATCGCCGACGTGAGTCGACGTGCCTGCCTGTCTTCGCTGCGGCCGAACGGTGAGATCCCGGTGTAGAAGCCGTCGTCGTGGATGATGTATGCGCCGGCGCGGACCACCACTTTGGTTCTGCCACCGGCAAGTTCGGCGAGCACCTCGGCGACCACGTCGAAGTAGGCGCTGCCGCCCGCGGTCACGTACACGTCCTGACCCTCGGGGTAGCGGCCCTCGGCCTCCAGTCGGCGATGCAGTTCGGCCATCGACCGGAGATACGTGCGGACCCGGGTGAGGGACTCCTCGGACGCGTCGTGTGCGAGGGCGCCCTCGTAACCGGAGACACCGGCCAACCGCAGTGCGGGGCTTTCACCGATACGTTCGGCCACCTCCACTGCCTCGGCCACGGTTCGCGCGCCGGTGCGTCCTCCCTCTCCGCCGAGTTCGACGAGTACGGGCATCGGACGGACCACCGTGACGTGCGCGAGCGCCGCGGTCATCGCGTCGACCGTCTGCGGGGAGTCGGCCCACATCAGGACTTCGAGTTCCGGGTTCGCGTCCATCTGCTCGGCCAGCCACCGCAGCGCGGTCGGGTCGACGAGCGAGTTCGCGATCTGCACCCGGCGCGCGCCGAAGCGTACCGCCACCCGGAGCTGACCGAAGTTCGCGAGCGTGATGCCCCACGCGCCGCTGCGGATCTGCCGGTCCCACAGCACCGGAGACATCGTCGTCTTCCCGTGCGGCGCGAGGTCGACCCCGTGCGCCTCGCACCAGGCCGCCATCGTGTCGAGATTGCCGGCGATGGCCGTCTCGTCGAGGACCATGACGGGCGTGCTGAAGGCGGACAGCCTCGGCTGCGTTCCGAGGAACTCGGTCTTGGTGAGGCCGTTCGCCGCGGAGGGGAGGGCCTTGTCCACGTCGGACAAGCGCAGCTCGTCGAGCTCCGCCAAGGCGCCGGAATCGAGTGTGTCCGGTCCGCTGATCGTCATCGTCGATCCTGTCGTTCGGGTTCTGGGGGGCAGGCCTGCAATCGGAGGGAGGGCCGTGAAGTGCTACGTTGCGCTCTATGCAACGGTGATTGCGTTTTTGAGTCACCTATGTCTAGCATTGGCCTGGGTCATCGTCAACGGTCCGGTGTGGCATGCATCGCCGGGGCGAGGGCTCTCGAAACGCAACCCCAGTGCCGGTCCGAGCAGTCGTAGAGGTAACAAGTGCAGGAATCGACCCCCACCCCCGAGTCCGGTGTCGCGTGCCTCGGTGAGGCGATGGTCCTGGTGGCCCCGGACTCGACACTCCACCTGGCCGGCGCCGAGGCGAACGTCGCCGCCGGACTCGCCGCGCTGGGCGTTCCCGCCGCCTGGGTCGGACGGCTCGGCGACGACGAGTTCGGCACCCTCATCCGCACCGAACTGCAGGCGCGGGGTGTCGACGTCCGCGCGATCGACGTCGATCCCGACAGGCCCACCGGGCACTACTCGAAATCCACCGCCCTCGACGAGCACGGCGAGCCGCGAACCGACAGCCTGTATTCCCGGGCCGGTTCGGCGGCGTCGGCCATGGATCCCGGATTCCTCGACACGCCGGCCGTCGCGGACCTGTTCGGCCGCGCCGCCGTGGTCCACTGCAGCGGAATCACACCGGCCCTGTCCGATTCGTGCCTCGCGCTGATGCGGCGACTGCTCCGCGACCGGCCGGGAATCTCCGGTGTGGTCAGCTTCGACGTCAACTGGCGTGAACAACTGTGGCCGGACGGCGACCCGCGGATGGTCGTGGAACTGGCGAATCTCGCCGATCTGGTTCTCGTCGGCGCGGACGAGGCCTTGCGCGTTCTCGGCACCGCGGATCCGCACGAGTTGCGGCTCATCCTGCCCGCCCCGGCCACCGTCGTCGTCAAGGACGGAGCGCACCGGGCGCTGGCCGTCGACCGACGTGGCCGCAGTGTGGCGGTTCCCGCGCTGCGCGTCGACGTCGTCGAACCCGTCGGAGCGGGCGATGCCTTCGCCGCCGGATATCTCAGCGGGGTGGTGCGCGGCGAGGATCAGGCGCGGTGCCTGCGCCGCGGGCACATCGGTGCCGCCGCCACTCTGACGGTGGCAGCGGACTCGGCACCCCCGCCGCCCGCCGAACTGCTGGACGAGCTGCTCCGGTGCTCCGAATCGGACTGGGCGGCAACGAGCGTCACCGCCGACGGCTTCTCCCCCCGAGGAAGTGGAGTGAACGGATGAGTCAGAGTGTCTCCCGCGCCCTGCACCTGCTGGTGCAACTCGGCAACGGTCCCGCCAATCTCGACCAGCTGGCCGAATCCACCGGGGTCCACAAGACCACCGTGCTCCGGTTGCTGCGAACGCTGTCCGACGAGCGGTTCACGTTCCGCGACAACAGCAACCAGTATCACCTCGGTTCCCGCATCTTCGAGCTCGCCGCGCAGGCCACCGATCAACGGGAAGTGCGGCGCATCGCGTCGCCGCACCTCGTCGCGTTCAACCGCGAATACGGGCGCACCACGCACCTCGCGGCGATGGAAGGAGGTGACGTGGTGTACATCGACAAACTCGAATCGCACGATCAGATCAGGATGTACTCGCGAATCGGACTGCGCGCCAACCTCAATTCCACCGCCGTCGCGAAGGTGATTCTCGCCGACCTGCCGGATTCGGAACTGCGGCCGATCGTCGACTCGATGGACTTCTCCGCCCGCACCGCCAACACGATCACGACGCCCGAACGCTACCTCGACGAGATCCGTCTGGTCCGGGAGCAGGGCTGGGCGCACGATCAGGAGGAGAACGAGCCGTCCGTCAATTGCATCGGGGTGCCCATCCGCGGCGCGTCCGGCCGCGTCGTCGCCGCCGTCTCCGTCTCGGTGCCCGACGTCGTGCTCAGCTACGAACGCGTCCTCGACCTGCTCGAACCCCTTCAGGCAGTGGGGGCGCGGATCTCCCGCGACTGCGGATACCGCGCCCAGCCCTGACCGTCCCCCGTCCACCCGAAAAGTAACGACACACAGGAGAATCGATATGTCCGACACCACCGTCATCCGCACTGAAGGCGCCCCCGCCCCCGCGCACACGTTCAGCCAGGGCATCAAGAAGGGCAATATGCTCCAGGTGTCGGGGCAGGGTCCGATGGACCCCGTCACCAACAAGTACATCGCGGAGGGCGACGTGCGCGAGCAGACCCGTCGCACGCTCGAGAACGTCAAGGCGATCCTCGAAGCCGGCGGCGCGAGCGTGGAGGACGTGCTGATGTTCCGCGTCTACCTCACCACCCGCGACGACTTCGCCGCGATGAACGACGTGTACGGAGAATTCATCGCGGAGAACGTGCCGAGCGGACAGCTGCCGTGCCGGACCACGGTTTTCGTCGACCTCCCGCACGAGGTCATGCTCGTCGAGATCGACGCGCTGGCAGTGACCGGCTAGGTCGCTACGCGGTGACGAGGTGCCGGCAGCTCATCCGCGGCGACATGGGCAGCTCGGTGAAGACGGGCTCGGACGTGTCCGCCGTCGGCACCTCCAGGTAGAGGTGGCTGCCGTCCGCGACGACCCCCTGCGGTTGCAGGCCGATCAGCTTGGCCACCACGTACGTGGCGCTCAGGCTGGTGACGTCGCGGATGATCCCGAGCCGCAGCAACGACCGCGTCTCCGCGATCGCCTCCTGCTCACCGGCCCGCAGGACCAGCCGCAGTCCGGGTGACACGGCCTGCGCCGCCACGGACACCGCGATGTTGTCCAGGTCGTCGGAGCCGACGGCGGCCAGCGCGAGAGCTCGGCTCACACCCAGTCGCTCGAGGAGTTCACGGTCACCACCGTGCCCCACGACGGTCGGGATGTTCATCGACCGCACGAGCCGCAGGTTCTTGGCGTGGGGGTCGCGTTCGACGCCCACCACCGCGACACCGAGAGCCTGTAGTTCCCGGCAGAGCCGGAGCCCGACCTGGCCGAGGCCGACGACGATGACGTGGCCGGAGCGGGGCAGGACGCGGCTGCCCACCAGGCCGACCAGCCGGGGGCCGAGCAGGCGCTCGATGATTCCGGCGGTGAACATGGCCGTGAAGACGACGGTGAACAGCATCGCCACCGAGGCGAACACCGCGTAGGCGGGGCTGCCGTGGGTGTCGGTTCCCGGACCCACGGTGGTCACCACGCGCACCGCCTCGTTGAACGCGTCGAGCGGTGCCACGTGCTGGCCGAGCATCAGCCACAGCCAGTCGGCGAACAGCACTGCGAGGAGCCCGGCGAGCCCACCGAGCAGGATGCGCGTGCCGATGTCGTGCGAGCGCAACAGTCCGGTCGCGCCGGTCGCCGCGGTGCGCCACCAGCTCCGCCGGGGCAGGTCGACGTGGGCGCCCTCGGGGTGGCCGTCGATCATGCGGACCGTCAACATGTGCTCGCCCGCGTGCCGGGCCGCGACGAGTTCGGGTTCCAGGCACGGACCGGCGAGCGTGGGGGCGGCCAGGTCTGCAGGTGACGTCACCTCGCACTGCGGAAGGAGCTGCGACAGCTGGTCCGCGACCGTGCGGTCGAAGATCGTCACCACCAACGGGATCGACGCCGAGATGTGCGCCGCGGCCAGCGCGTAGCGCAGTGCGACGACGTCGTCGCGCACCAGTACGGCCATCCCGCAAGGTTCGTCCGCCATCGCCAGGCGGAGCTCGTCGTCGTCGGGGGCGACGAGATGGCGTACGTGAAAGTCCCTTTCGCGGAGGGACGCACAGACCCGTCGGGCCACGGTGGTTTCGCCGATGACGAGATATGAGTCGTTCACGTGTGGTCCTTCCGGCTCGGGATCACGAGAGCGTACCCGAGTAGAACCGTAGATCCCAC
The DNA here is from genome assembly GCF_011603105.1 of Rhodococcus sp. A14. NCBI lineage: Bacteria > Bacillati > Actinomycetota > Actinomycetes > Mycobacteriales > Nocardiaceae > Rhodococcus > Rhodococcus sp. A14. Next base: position 13,157 of record NZ_JAAOQS010000059.1, read on the forward strand.
ACGAGAATGCCTACCGGTGAGTAGCCGGCAATGTCCTGGAACACGTTATCGGCCAATGATTTTGCGAAACGTCAGCCTACTCGTCGGTAGGAGCGGCGCCCTGTATCGCCAGGACGAGTCCGATCGCGGCGATCCAGACCAGGCCGCTCGGAGCGGCGGTCAACGTGGTAGCGCTCTCCCGTCCGCCACGCGACGATGGAGGTCGACGATCATCGCCGCAGTGCCGGGAACACCTCCGCGGTGACCGTGGTTGGGTGAGTCATGATCCTCGATGCGAATGACGACCGGCGCCCACTTCTCGACCTCGTTGCCGCACACAACCGTGCGGTCCTCGCGACGATCAAACGCGACGGGCGCCCGCAATTGTCCAACGTGATCTATGCCTGGGACCCCGGCACGCAGACCGCGAGAGTGTCGGTGACGGCAGATCGGGCCAAGACCCGGAACGCCGCCCGCGACCCGCGGGTCTCGCTGCACGTCAGCGCGACCGACTTCTGGAGCTACGCGGTCGTGGAGGGAGACGCGGAACTGAGCGCGGTCGCGGCGGATCCGCACGACGCGGCGGCGGACGAGCTCGTCGACGTGTTCCGGCTCGCGTCCGGAAAAGAGCACGACGACTGGGAGGAGTTCCGCCGCGCGATGGTGTCCGAGCACCGGCAGGTACTCCGGGTCCGCGCGACGAAGGTGTACGGCATGGCCCAGTTGCCCTGAGTGTGCAGAACGTAGCTGTGGCAGCCGGTCGGAGCCGGTGGGACGATTGAGTCATGCGCAGGAGACGGTGGCCGGCGGCACCGCCGCCTGCCACGGAGGGAATCGTGGTGCACGGGCCGGTGGAGCTCGTGACGAGCCGCGACCTGAGCTTGCGCCTGGCGGAGGTCGTCGCGCACCCGACGGGCATGCTGCTGCGCATCGAGCTGACGGCGAGAGGCAGATCCGCTGATCTGGCGCGCCACGAGACGCGTCCACTGGACGATCCCGACGACCCGTCGGCTCGGTGGTCGTATCTCGCGGTGAACGTGCATGTCGACGATATGGAGGGTGTCGCTGATCCACGCCACCCGCATTCGACGTCGAAGTCCGATGCCGCTGACGCGTCCGAGTATCATTCCGCGCCGCATTACTGGATCAGCGACTACCCGGAGTCGGGAACGATCACGCTGACCGCGGGGTGGAAGGAAATAGGACTCCTGCCGAGAACGCGGACGATCACTCTCGGCCCGAATCCGAGTATGCGACCCACCCGGTAGACATACGAACGTGCCCTTCGGCGCCGTGGGAGCGTCGAAGGGCACGTTCGTCCTGCGAGGGGAACGCAGATCAGGGCAGGGGGACCCAGGTGCCGAAGAACCAGAATCCGTGTGGGCTCGGCGCGGGTGCCTGCTGCTGCGGAGCGTGCTGCTGCTGCGGCTGAGGCTGCGGTGCCTGCTGCTGCTGGGCGGGGACGGGGTTGTGGCCCACCGGGTCGGCGCTGGCGACGCCGGCTCCGATGCCGAGGGCTGCGAGTGCGATACCACCGGTTGCGACGGCCTTGGTCACGACGGACTTCATGCGGTTCCTCCTGGAACGTATCGGATGCGGTGTCAGAACTTCCTGACACAGACCAGATTGCTGCCCGTCCCTGCTGAAACTCTTCGCTCAGTCTGTCAATCTCCTCGGTGTCAGCGCGGCTGCTCCGCCAGCTTGGCGGCGATCACGCCGTTGAGCCGTTGCAGACCGCTCGGGGTGAGGCCGTGGATCTGGCCCTCGATGCTGCGCACGACATGCGTGTCGCTGAGGACCTTCTCGCTCGACTGGATCAGAACCGTTCCGGCGCCGGTGAAGTCGAACTGCCGTTCCTCCCCGGAGTTGATTCCCATCATGTGGGCGCCCGCCGCGAGGAAGTTGCTGATCCACCCCTGGTCGTAATGGTGGCTCGGGGACGGGCAGTCGGCCCACCCGACGAGCGCCTCGGGGTCGATCCGCAGCGGCGGCTCGGCGAACATCACCGGGCCGTTGGACGACGCAAGGAACTTGCCGGTCCCGATGAGCGTCAGGAAGCCCGGCACGATGGACTGGTTCAGGGCCAGACCCGGCTCGAACGCAAGGAGATTCGACGCCCGGATCGTGAGGTTGCCGTCGTCGAGGTCGTACGAGTTGATGTCGTAGCCGCGGTCGCCGATGATCAGCTTCCCGAATCCTTCGGCCACCGCGTAGTCGCCCATGTACAGCGGCGCGGAGAACTGGTTGGCGACCATGTGCAGTGCGGCGCCGTGCAATCCGTGGGTCAGTGCCTGGAACTGCATCTGCCCGTAGTAGGCGATCATCGCACCCTTGCGGATGAACCAGGGCGCGGTGAGGTCGATGCAGAACGCGTAACTGTTGTCGGGAATGTTGTCGCTGGCGCCGAGAGTGGACGGATTGTGGATGGCGGTCACAGTTTCTCCTCCGAAGCCTGAACGTAGACGATGCCCTGACCGGTGCACTGCAATTGCATCGCTTCCCCGACGCCGCGGCCCATGGCCTCGCGCCAGCCGACGGCGGATTTCAGTTCCACCTGGACGCTCCCGTACGTGCCGACGAATGCGTCGGGGTCGACGAACACCGGATTCGGTCCACCCACAGGGAGTTCGATGAAGCCGCCGTGCGCGAGGAGGACCGCCGACCCGTACCCGGACAGCTGCGTCGTGAACATCCCGGTACCGGCGAGGGCGCCTGCCGCAGCGCCACGCAGGGCGCCGAGCATGCCGCGTCCGCCGCCGCCGCCCTGACTCGTCACGGAGATCACCGAACTCTGCAGTCCCGCATTGTGAGCGAGCAGCCGGGACGCCTCGACACACAGCGCACCGCCCTGCGACATGTCGACGACGTGCACCTCGAGCCCGGCGTGGCCGTAGTGCACCTCGCCCTGCCCCTGCGCGAGCATCGTGCGTTCGTGCTCGCCCTGCATCATGCGTCCGGCCATCCGGGTGAATCCACCCATGCCCGCCATCGACTGGGAACCCGGCACCTGATGCGGCGAGAACTGGACCTGACCCGTGTAGAACAGCATCGCGCCCGTGCGGGCCACCACACCGCCGGCGGCGCCGACGTCGACCTTGACGACCTTCGAGTTCACTTTCGAGAAGACCATGGGGCTCACCGCTCTGCCGGTTGAATGGAGACGACGCCGTGACCGTCCCACCTGAGGGAGAAGGCCTCACCGTTGCCCTGGCCGACGGCGTTGCGCCACGACACGTCGGTCACGAACGACTGCGTCACCTGTCCGCGCGCCGAGACGAACGCGTCGGGATCGACCACCAGCGGGTACTGCGGCGACACCTCGAGATGGATGAGCGGCCCGCCGGCCGACAGCAGCGCCACCTGTCCCTGGCCGGAGACGGTCGTGGTGAACAGGCCCTGACCGCCGACCCCGCCGCGCAGTCCGGTGAACGTGACGTTGGTGTTCAGGTTGCCGCTCAACGCGAGAAGCTGCTGCGACTCGACCTGCAGGGTCTCGTTCGCCAAGTCGACGACGGAGACGTACTGACCGCCCACCGCGAGGTACACGACACCGTGGCCGGAGCATTCCATCAGCGACAGCGCCTCGCCCGTGGCACGCCGCTTCATCCCGGCGAGCACCCCGTCACCGCCACCGAAACCTGCCGACTTGAAACTGACATTGCCCTCGTAGGCGATCATCGAACCCTGTATCGCCCGGATGGTGGTTCCGGCGAGCTGCGCCTCCACCACCTTCTTCGACTTGTCGAGCAGCCGCCCCATGGGTGCCCTTTCCAGTGTCGAGCGGCAGTGCCCGTGACCGAGTCACGAGCACTGCCGCTGGATGTGAGTACAGGCAGAACCTAGCCGACGGACACCGGGTCCTGCTCGTCCACGTCGTCTTCCACTGCGCCGGCCGCTGCAACGGCTTTGCGGTTGCGGACGATGCTGGAGATGAAGGCGGCACCGATGAGGGCGACGCCCACGAGTCCGGTGACGTTCTCGTTGACGTGGTAGCCGATGGACACCAGCAGGATCACGGCCAGTGCGCCGATGGCCCAGTGGGCGCCGTGCTCGAGGTACACGTAGTCCGACAGGGTGCCCTTGCGGACCAGGAACACCGTGATGGAACGGACGAACATCGCGCCGACGAAGCCGAGGCCGAGGGCGATGATGATCGGGTCGGACGTGATCGCGAACGCGCCGATAACACCGTCGAAGGAGAACGACGCGTCGAGGACCTCGAGGTAGAGGAACAGGAAGAACCCGGCCTTACCGGTGGCCTTGGCCAGCTCGGTCGGTCCGCCCTTGGACCCTTCGACCAGTTCTCCGTCTTCGTCTTCCCCCGGAGTGTTGAACAACTCACCGAGACCGTTGACGGCGATGTAGGTGACCATGCCGAGGACGCCCGCGATCATCACCGTGGAGACCGTGTCCGCGGGGGCGATGTACGCGGCGGTGATCAGCAGCAGGGCGCCGGCGATGATGACGGCCAGCTGGTCGAGCTTGCCCGCGCGGGCAAGGGGCTTCTCCAGCCAGGACAGCCAGGTGATCTCCCGCTCTTCCAGGATGAAGCCGAGGAACAGCATCAGCAGGAACATGCCGCCGAACGCCGCGATCTGCGGGTGCGCGTCGGTGAGCAGCGTTTCGTAGCTGGCGCTGCCGTCGGGGAAGTACGCGGCACCGTCGGCAGGCGGGTTGAGAGCCAGGTCGAGGGCGGCGACGGGGCCGAGGCCGGACGCGAGCCACACGATGACGAGGGGGAAGACCAGACGCATACCGAACACCGCGATGACGATGCCGACGGTGAGGAAGATCTTCTGCCAGAACTCGCTCATCCGGCGGAGCACGGTGGCGTTGATGACGGCGTTGTCGAAGGACAGTGAGATCTCGAGGATCGACAGGATCACCACGAGGAGGACGGCCTGGGGGCCTCCGTAGAGCGCCGCAACGATGATGGAAATCACCGTCACGGCGAAGGAGAGACCGAATATTCGCAGAACCACGAAGCGTGGCCTTTCTCTAGTGGGCATGCAGGGTGGCTACTGCAGGTGGACGAGCACCGGGGGAGGGTTTCACGTCAGGGCCGTGAAACCCTCCCCCGGCTGGAGAACGTGACGACTGTCAGACGTTGACGCCGTAGTCGCGGGCGATACCGGCCAGCCCGGACGCGTAGCCCTGTCCGATGGCGCGGAACTTCCACTCCGCACCGTTGCGGTACAGCTCGCCGAAAACCATAGCGGTCTCGGTCGACGCGTCCTCGGACAGGTCGTAGCGGGCGAGCTCGGTGCCGTTGGCCTGGTCGACGACGCGGATGTAGGCGTTGCGGACCTGACCGAACGACTGCGAACGGGTCTCCGCATCGTAGATCGAGACGGGGAACAGGATGCTCTCGATGTTCGCAGGGACCGCCGCCAGGTTGACGTTGATCACCTCGTCGTCACCCTCGCCCGCACCGGTGGTGTTGTCACCGATGTGCTCGATCGAGCCGTCGGGGGAACGCAGGTTGTTGAAGAACACGAAGTGCTGGTCCGACACGACCTTCTTGTCGGCACCCGCACCGATGGCACTGGCGTCGAGGTCGAAGTCGGTGCCGGTGGTCGAGCGGGCATCCCATCCGAGTCCGACAGCCACCGCGGTCAGGTTCGGCGCCTCCTTCGTGAGAGAAACATTGCCGCCCTTGGTCAAGCTGACGCCCATTCAGGGGTCCTTTCGAGAGGAGGTGGGTGGACCCTCGACAACTGTCGAAGTTCCGGGTTCGTCGTGCAACACCACGATAATGAATTTGTCCGACTTGTCCCATCCCGCGAACTGTCCACAGGTTTGTGCACAGGCAATTCCGGACCACTCGGGGTTGTCGGCCCGACCAGTACGATTCAGGACGTGACGAGCGGATGGGCGGGACGCTTCCGAGGAAGAGCCCGGGGCGACGACTCGGCTCGTCGCGCCCACGACACGATGGTCGCAGCGTTTCTCGATATGGACAACCGGCAGAGCATCGCCGCCGCGGCCGTGGACGCCTCGGAACAGCTGACTCCGGAACGCGGAATCCGGCGGGCCTGGGAACCGGTTCGCGACGGGTGCTACCAGGCCGCGACGGCGTATATGGCGGCCGAAGACCAGTTCGAGAACGTGCAGTCACCCGCCGCCACCGCCGCGTACGAGCAGGTGACGCGGCAGTTGGTCGCGGCAACCCAGACCCTCGACGAGTTCTATCGCACACATCGCGGCCATCTCGAGGAGTCGACCGCAATGCTGGCGGCCGTTCCCCAGGTTGCCCAGCAGGCGCTTCAGGTCTCCTCCGCCGCGCAGCAGCGGGTGCAGACCGAGGGCGCCGCGTACGCCGGCTACCCGTCGGTACGCGACCGGGGAGCGGCACTCGACGCCGCGGTCGTGGCGCTGCAGGGCGCCCGTGGCGCCAATCCGATCCGCGAAGCGGCGGCGCGCGTGCGGGAGGAGTCGGCGGCGCTGGAGAAGGCACTGGCCGCGGCCCCGTCCAGAGAGCAGGACGCCGCTCACGCGGTGTCGTCGGTGACGACGAGGATCGCCGCCGTGCAGACTCGGGCGGAACGCCTCGCGCCCGCCTACTCCGCGCTGCTGCGCGAGTTCAACGCGGCCAGTTCGGCGGATCTCGTCCACAACGACCGCGAGAGCCGCAGGCACATCGAGCAGGCGCAGACCGATCTGCAGCAGGCGCAGAAGGCTCTGACCGCGGGTAATCCCGAGGGGGCGCTCGAACTGACCGCCGCGGCGCGGACCCATCTGGTCGACGCCGAGGCGAACGTCGACGGCGTCACCGATCGCCTGCGGTTGCTGCGCGCGGTCCGCGAAAACCCGCGGGCCAAGGAAAACGAGATCAGATTTCGTCTCCGCGACGCCCAGATGTTGGCTGTCAATCGTGGGCTCGTGCGGGAATGGGGGTCGGTCCTCGACGCTCAGCTCGAGCGGATAGACCGAATTGCAGGGACACTGACCGGGAGGCATCCCGACTACTGGGCATACGTCGCCCAGCTCGATGCCGTGTCGGCGTTCATAGCCGAGGTGGTTCAGAAGATGAGAGGACACACAGGACAGCGATGACACGGGGGGACGATGAGCATTAGCGAAGAGATGATGCCGGCTGCGGTAAAGCATGTTCGGCACTTCCACCACCTCGATCCCGAGACGCACGGCCGGCTGTTCCTGCACGCTCCGCAGGCGCTCGGGCCGGACGAGGATCGTACGGTGCTGGCCGTCGCGCTGGGCGCGACGCTGTACGTGCCTGCGACGAGGTCCGACCTCGCGGACACCATCCTTCGACGGTCCGGTGACGGTGTCTGCTCGATGGTCCTGGACCTCGAGGACGCGGTGGCCGACGACCAGGTGGAGGCGGCGCTGCTCAACGCCGTCGACGCGCTCGACCGGCTCGCAGTCCACGGTGGTGCGCGGATGCAGTTGTTCGTCCGGGTGCGGGCCGCCGAGGACCTTCGGCGGATCGCCGATCTGCTGACCACCGGCGTCGAGGTGTTGTCCGGATTCGTGATTCCGAAGTTCGGTAGTGCGACGGGACGTGTATTCCTCGACGAGCTGGCCGCGGCATCGGAGCGGCTCGGCAAGCACCTGTATGCGATGCCGGTGCTCGAATCGCCCGCACTGGTGCACCGCGAGACCCGCGACGACGAACTGGCGAAGATCGGCGCACTGCTCGTCGAACACCGCGAGCGGATCCTCGCCGTGCGCATCGGCGCCACCGACATGTGTGCCACGTTCGGCATCCGCCGCGACCGCGACCTGACGATCTACGACGTGCGGGTGGTCGCGGACGCGATTGCCGGCATCGTCAACTTCCTGGGCCGCGCCGACGACACCGGACACGTCATCACCGGTCCCGTGTGGGAGTACTTCGCCGACCACGAGCGGATGTTCCGGCCGACCCTGCGCGCCACGCCGTTCGAGGAGCACAACGAGGTGCGGTTCCGCCAGCAGCTGGTCAGCCGGGATCTGGACGGCCTGCTGCGGGAGATCGCCCTCGACCGCGCCAACGGTATCCAGGGCAAAACCGTCATCCATCCGACGCACGTCGCGGCCGTGCACGCGCTGTCCGCGGTGACGCACGAGGAGTACCACGACGCGCTCGACATTCTCGGCGCCGAGAATGTCGGCGGCGTCCAGGCGTCGGGGTATCGCAACAAGATGAACGAAATGCGCCCGCACCGCAGCTGGGCCGAGAAGACACTCGTCCGGGCGAAGGTGTTCGGCGTGACAAACGAGGGAATCACGTTCGTGGATCTACTGACCGCATTGGCCGTCCGATGAGCTCACCCACCGCCGTGCGCGCGGTGCCCTGGGCCACGGAACATCTGGGGCTGACGCTCGCCCACGTGGGTTCGGACACGGGGCTGACCATCCCCGAACTCGTCGAGCCCGGCCTGCGGCGCAACCCGCGGCGTGCCCATCTGCTCGTCTCGACGGTCCTCGGCAAGCACGTGCCCACCGACCCGGCTGCCGTGATCGGCGCAGGCGACCGCCTCGGTGATCTCGTCGCCGACCTCCTCGGCCCGGACGCAGATCCCGTCGTGCTCGGATTCGCCGAGACCGCAACAGGTCTGGGGCATTGCGTCGCGGCCCGGCTGCGCGCCCGGTGTTACCTGCACTCCACGCGCCGGGACGTCCCCGAGATCGGGACGTCCGCCGGGTTCGAGGAGGGGCACTCGCACGCGACCAGTCACCAGCTACAGCCGACGTCCGTCGAGTTGTTCACGGGCGATCGTTCACTCGTCCTCGTGGACGACGAGATCTCCACCGGCGCCACCGCGGTCGACGCGATCCGAGCGCTACACCGGCAGAACCCGCGCAGCCGTTACGTCGTGGCGTCGCTCGTCGACATGCGCGAGCAGGACCACCGGGACGCTGTCGACGCCGCCGCCGCCGAATTGGGGGTGCAGATCGACAGTGTGAGTCTGGCGGTGGGACGCACCGAGCTTCCCGACGGACTGATCGACTCGGTCGGTGCCCTCCCTGATCCGGTGCTCAACCCCGTCGGTGAGCGAACCGGGACCGTCGAGCGCGCCGACATACCTTGGCCCGCAACAGTTCCGGAGGGCGGGCGTCACGGGTTCCTGCAGGAAGACACCGAGGAGTTCGATGCGGCCGTCGCGTCGGCGGCTGCGGTGCTCCGTGACCGGCTCGACCCGCAGCGCCCGGTGATCGTCGTCGGACACGAGGAGCTGATGTACCTCCCTCTGCGAATCGCGGACGCGCTCGCCACGTCCGGTGTCCGGGTTCGTTTCCAGACGACCACGCGGTCACCCGCCTACGTGCTCGACCAGCCGGGGTACCCGCTGCGCCGCGGATTCCGTTTCACGGCCCCCGAGAACGGGGAAGAGCAGCCGCGTTTCGTCTACAACGCCGAGTGGCCGGACGAGGACGCCGTCGTGGTCGCGGTGATCGACGCCGCGGCCGACACCGACCGGCTCACGGCGGCCGGCGGATTCCTCGACGTCCTCACCGCGTCGGGGACGGATGTGCTCCTGGCCGTCGTGTCCGGCGCCGACCCGCGGTCGCTGCGCGCCGCGCGTGCGGGAGCGTCGACGTGACGGCGCCGCTGACCGGCCCGGCGTTCGGTTCGTACGCCGCCGACGAGGTGGGCTGGCTGCTCAAAGACCTGTCGCACGTCGACCTCGAAGCCGATGTCGCCGAGCGGGAGCGCCGCATCCAGTCGGGTGAAGCCCACTACGCGGAAACGCTGCCCATCGAATACCAGCCCGATGCGGAGTACCGCGAGCTGTTCGAGAAGGTGCTGCAGGACAGCTCCATCCGGCTGGCGCGTGCCGTGGGGACGGTCACCGACCTCGTGCTGGCCGAGCGCGGCCGCGACGTCACTCTCGTGTCCCTGGCGCGGGCGGGAACCCCGGTGGGTGTGCTCATGCGCCGCTGGGCGCGCGACGTCCACGGGTTGACGCTGCCGCACTACGCCGTCTCCATCGTCCGGGACCGGGGGATCGACGCCGTCGCGCTCGACTACCTTGCACAGCATCACGACCCGGCGAACGTGGTGTTCGTCGACGGATGGACGGGCAAGGGTGCCATCGCCCGCGAGTTGTCGCAGGCACTCGCCGAGTACCGCGAAGCCGGGGGCGCCGAGTTCGACGACGACCTCGCCGTCCTCGCCGATCCCGGGCACTGCGTTCGCACGTTCGGCACCCGCGACGACTTCCTGATCGCCTCGGCGTGTCTGAACTCGACTGTGTCGGGCCTGGTGTCGCGGACCGTCCTCAACGACACGCTGATCGGCCCCGGTGACTTCCACGGCGCCAAGTTCTACGCGCACCTGGCGGGCGAGGACGTGTCCAATCACCTCCTCGATTCCGTCAGCGCCTCCTTCGGGGATGTGCGTGAACACGTTCCCAGCGACGTCGAGGACTTGCTGCGGTCGGACCGCACCCCCACCTGGGACGGCTGGAAGTCCGTCGAGGCGGTTCGGGAGCAGTACGGAATCTCGAGTGTGAACTTCGTGAAGCCGGGCGTCGGCGAAACCACCCGCGTGCTGCTGCGCCGGGTGCCGTGGCGGGTGCTCGTCCGCGACCTCGACGCCCCGGAGCACGCGCACATCCGGCTCCTCGCCGCCGCGCGTGCGGTCCCCGTCGAAGAGGTTCCCGGCCTGGCCTATTCGTGCATGGGCCTGATCAAGGATGTGACATGACCGCGCTGATCGCGACCGACCTCGACCGGACCATGATCTACTCGCGCGGGGCCATGGAACTCGCCGTCACCGAGAGCGACGTGGCCGAGCGGCCCGGCGACGAGGACCTGCTGTGCGTCGAGGTGTACGACGGCAAACCGCTGTCCTACGTCACGTCGGCCGCCGAGGCCATGCTGCGGAAGCTCACCGCGACCGCCGTGGTCGTGCCCACCACCACGCGCACCGTTGCCCAGTTCCAGCGCATCGACCTGCCGGGGGCGCCGTGGCGGTACGCGATCACGACCAACGGCGGCAATATCCTCGTCGACGGGGTGCCCGATGCGCGGTGGCGGTCGGGTGTCGACATCGCGATGGCCGACGGTGGAGCCTCGCTGGTGGAGGTCGGCGCCGAGTTGAGCCGACGGATCGACGACGGCTGGGTGCGTTCGTCCCGGGTGGCCGACGAGTTGTTCTCCTACCTGGTCGTGGACCTCGACGCGATGCCGGCCGGCTTCGTCGAGGAGTGGAACGACTGGTGCGCGGATCGGGGATGGGGAGTGTCCCGGCAAGGCCGCAAGATCTACACGATGCCCGACGCGGTGTGCAAGAGTCGTGCGGTCGCCGAGGTCCGTGCAAGGCTCGTCGACGACGGAGTGCTCGAGGCGGAAGCGCCCGTGCTGGCGGCCGGGGACGGGGCTCTCGACGCCAACATGCTCAGTGCGGCCGACGCCGCCATCCGCCCCCGGCACGGCGAACTCGAAACCATCGACTGGCAGCATCCGACCCTGTCGGTCACCGGAAGCAGCGGTATCGCCGCTGGTGAGGAGATCCTGCGCTGGTTCGCGGACCGTGTCGCGCGGGGTGCGGGGACGACGGCCGTCGGCTCTCTTTTGTAGGTTGTAGGCAAACAGACCAAACGGGACAAACCCGACGCTCCCACAGTGAAGGAACTACCGCAGTGTCCACTCCGCTAGCCAAGGGTCAGAACGGCCCGCTGAGCGTCGACGACGTCATCGTCTCCCTCGAACTGACGGCCGCCGCCGACCTGTCCGCGCTGCTCGTCACGGACTCGGGGAAGGTCCGCTCGGACGCCGACTTCGTCTTCTTCAACCAGCCGGCCGGTCCCGGCGTGCAACTCGTCCCCGGAGCCACCGGACAGGCGGCCTCGCTGAAGGTGTCTCTCGGCGCGGTGCCTGCCGACATCGCCCAGGTGCGCGCGGTCATCACCCTCGACGACGCCACCAGTAACTTCGGCCGCTCGGCGCCGCCGACCGCCCGGGTCTCGGACGGCACCGGAAACTCGCTGTACGAGTACAAGATCGAGGGACTGAACTCCGAGTCGATCGTCATCGCGCTCGAGCTGTACCGACGCCAGGGCGCCTGGAAGGTGCGGGCCGTCGGGCAGGGCTACGCCGGCGGGTTCGCCGCACTCGTCACCGATCACGGCGTGTCCGTCGACGACGCTCCCGCACCCGCCGCCGCTCCTGTCCAGCAGCCGCCCGCTCCCGCACCGGCACCGCAAGCCGCCTACCCGCCGCCGGCCGCACCGGTTGCGCCCCCGGCTCCCGCTGCACCCCCCGCGCCCGCTGCTCCGGCCGAGGTCAGTCTCACCAAGTCGCGACCGGTCAGCCTCTCGAAGGGCCAGAAGGTGACGCTCCGCAAGGACGGTGGCGTCGCACTGACGTACATCCAGATGGGGCTCGGCTGGGATCCGATCGAGAAGCGCGGCATGTTCGGGAACCGTTCCGCCAACGTCGACCTCGACGCGTCGGCGGTCCTGTTCGCGGACAACAACATGGTCGATGTCGCCTACTACGGGCAGCTGACGTCGAAGGACGGGTCGATCCGGCATCAGGGCGACAACCTCACCGGTGAGGGCGCAGGCGACGACGAGGTGATCCTCGTGGATCTCACCCGCATTCCGCCGCACATCTCGACCATCGTGTTCATCGTGACGTCGTACCGCGGGCACACGTTCGAGCAGGTGAAGAACGCCTTCTGCCGCCTGGTGGACACCACGTCGTCGGCCGAACTCGCCCGGTTCACGCTGCAGGGCGGGATGCCGTTCACGGGAATGGTGATGGCCAAGGTGTACCGGGTGGGCGGCGAGTGGAAGCTGCAGGCCATCGGTGAGGGCATTCAGGCCAAGCACGCCGGGGAGGCCGCGCCTCAACTCGCCCGCTTCCTCGGCGTCTAGGGGCGGCGGTGACGGTCCACCTCGTTCCGGGGCAGAACGCTCCGCTGCCGTCGCGCGAACTGCGTTTCCGCGCCGTCGATGCGACGCCGATCGACGTCTCCGCGCTGATCGTGGGCGGCGATCTCCGCGTGCTGTCCTCGGACCATTTCGTGTTCTACAACCAGCGCCGCGCCGCCGGGGTGGAACTCGACGCGGACGGAACGGTCCGGCTGCAGCTGGACGAGGTGGACGCCGCTGCGGTGGCCGTGCTCTGCGTGGTCAGTGTCGATCCGGCGTCCCCGAACGGTCCGGCGACGCTGGCCCGCGAGGGGCTGTCGGCCACGCTCGCCGACGAAAATGGTCTTCCCCTGGTCGTTTTCGACGTCCCGCTGGTCGGTTCCGAGGCGGCCGCGATCTGCCTCGAGATCTACCGGCGCGGCACCGAGTGGAAGGTGCGGGCCGTCGGGCAGGGATACGACGGCGGCCTCGCCGAACTCGTCACCCGGCACGGCGTCGAGGTGGACGAACCCGCGCACGCTGTGGCCGAGGAGGTTCCGGCGATGCCCGGTCCTGCGGGCATCCCGCTCGACCCGGCCCACTCGTTCGAGAGGGCGTGGATGATCTTCGAGGACGCCGCCCGGTCCGCGGCCTCGTTCCGATCCTCCCGCGACTACGCGCAGGCCCGGCTGGACGACGAACTGTCCGAGTCGGTGGCCGACCCGTCCACACGCAACAGTCCGGCGGTCGTGCAATCGCAGGCCAGGGCGCAGGAGCGGTGTGATGCCCTCGTCGCCGAGGCGCAGCGCAAATTCGACGGCGAGACTTCGCAATTGGCCGACGAACTCCGCGCCATCGATCCTCTGCTGCCGCGGTCGCTGGCCACCTTCGAGTCCGCCGCGTGGACCAGCCCGGTCACCGGCAGCGCCGTGACGGACGGGCTGAGGCTCGGTGAGTTGACCGCACCCGACCTCGGTGAGCTGCGGGTGCCGTTCTGCGTTCATTACCCGTTGGGGCGTCCGCTCTGGATCGTCGGCGATCCGGCCGAGGCCGCACCGGTGGTCGCGGCGCTGGCGGCGCGCATGCTGGTCGCATCACCTGCGGTGGCACAGCGGTTGGAGGTGGTCGACCTCAGCGGCTCGCTGCGCACGTTCACCGAACCCCTCGGTGCTCTGCTGGCTTCGCCCGTCGTGTCGTCGGCTTCCGACATCACCGCCCGCCTCACCGCGCTGTCCGAGAGCGTCGACCTCGCAGAAATGGCGGCCCGCAGCGGAATCCGCGACAGCCTGCCGGAGCCGCGGCTGGTGATCCTGGGCGACTTCCCGCACGGGTACGGCGCCGAGGACGCCGCCCGGATCGTGCACCTCGCCGATCACGGTCCCGCACTCGGGACGTCGCTGATCATCGTCGGCGACAGCGCCTCCGCCGATTCGGATCCGGGCGTCGCGGTGCTCGAACGCATCGCGCAGCAGGTTCCGACGTCCGGGGTCCTCACCGTCTCCGACCCGTGGACGGGCAACGACTGGATCCTGACACCAGACCGGCTCCCGGACCACCCCCTCCACCGGGCCTCGGTGCTGGATTCACTGACCGGGCAATAAAACCCTCGCCGCGAGCTAGCGTCACTCGTCGGGCAGTTCGACCCCGAGTTCGAGGGCCTTCGTGGCGACGGCGTCCGGAAAGACGTTGCGGAACAGGAACAGGTCCTGCCCGATCACCCAGCCGGGGGCGAGTTCCGTGGCGTAGCGCTCGAAGTAGCCGAGTTGCTTTCCGAACAGGACAAGTTCCTCGGGGCTGGCGACGCCCCATTTCTTGCCGATGCCGATGAGCGCCATGATGAGTTCGCTGAGCCGCAGCTCGCCGAGGTCCCGGCCCAGCAGGGGTGCGAGCGCGGCGGCCACCTGGAGTCCGATCTCGTCGTCGGTGGCGTCGTTGTCGGTCGCGTAGCCGAGGCTCCGGATTCCGCGGGCCATCCGGGAGAAGTCGCCGTCGATCAGCGTCGCGTAGAACATGTCGCGCAGGATCTGCCGCCACGACTCGGGGAGCTCACCGACGATGCCGAAGTCGAGCATCGCGATGCGTCCGTCGTCGAGGACCCACAGGTTCCCGGCGTGCACGTCGCCGTGGAACGGGCCGTGCAGGATGACGGACTCGATCCACACCTTGACGCCGCGGCGGATCAGCATCCGGGTGTCCATGTGGACGAGGTCGGGGAACCGGTCGAGCGGCAGGCCGTACATGCGTTCCATACAGATGACGTGCGGACCGCAGTAGTCCCAGTACACCTCGGGGGTGGTGACGCCCTTGTTGTCGCCGAACGCCCCGATGTTCGTCCGGAACCGGGCCTGGCGGTCGGCCTCGACGGCACTGTTGAGTTCGGTCATCGTGGCGGCGTGGAGGTCGCGGATGATGGCGGTGGCGTTGGCGATGCGGAAGAACTCGAACAGTTTCTCGAGGATCCGCGCGCCCCAGTAGGCGGTGCGCAGGTCCACCACCATGCGGCGGAAGATGTCGGGGCGTTGGACCTTGATGACGGCTTCCCTGCCGTCGGGGAGAACGCAGCCGTGTACCTGCGCGACGGAGGCGGCGGCGAGGGGGACGTCGTCGAACGACGCGAACAGTGCGTCGACGGGATGCCCCAGGTCGGCTTCGATCACCCGGCGGGCCTCCTGGGCGGGCACCGGCGGCACGTCGTCGAGACATCGCAGACAGGCGTTGGCCAACGGGGCGGGGAACACGCCGGAAGACGACGCCATCAGCTGCCCGACCTTGACGAACGTCGGGCCCAGCACCTCGAAACCGTTGACCAGGCCCTCCGACGCCGCGTCCGCAAGGGTGCGGCCGCGGCGTCGGACAGGCCAGGTGACCAGCTCGAACAGGGTGTAGGCGACGACGACCACGCCGATGACCAGCGCCCGCCACAGCTCCGCGGCGCGGAAACGGTCGAGGCTCGCGGAGTGCACGGTCAGGGCTGCAGGTGGCGGCCCCGAAGCGTACGGGCCGACCGGACGTGCCGTTGGCTCTTGCACAGTTCCTACCTTGCGTTCAGTGCTGCCTGCCGTTCAGAAGGGGACCATACCCCGACCGTTTCGGCGAACCCCTTTCAGTATGCGGTACCCGCCATCACACCATTTCGTTAGCAGAACTCAGAGTCCCAGCGCGCCTGCGAGTTCCCGCAGGGCAGGCACCGGATCGTCGCCGGCGGGGAGTACCTGGACGGCCACGTGATCGGCGCCCGCGTCCAGGTGTTCCCGGAGGCGGCCGGCGACGTACTGCGTGTCGCCGTGGGCGACGAGCGCGTCGATCAGGTCG
Organism: Rhodococcus sp. A14; assembly: GCF_011603105.1. Lineage (NCBI taxonomy): Bacteria > Bacillati > Actinomycetota > Actinomycetes > Mycobacteriales > Nocardiaceae > Rhodococcus > Rhodococcus sp. A14. The sequence continues at coordinate 29,257 of NZ_JAAOQS010000059.1, forward strand.
TCGCTGCCGCCGTTCTCGATCTGCTCGTCGGTGTACCCGAGCCGTTTCAGGTTGTTGACGTAATTGCGCAGGTGCAGGTACGGATTCTCGACGGCCGAACGTCCGATGGGGCGGGCGCGTTCCGGATCGGTGTCCAGCACGACCTTCTGCTCCGGCGCGATCACCGGACCCGGGCCCAGCAGCTCACGCGCTTCACGGGTGTGCTGCGGAGTGGTCAGGTACGGATGGGCGCCGGCGGCGCGGGCTGCGGACAATTCCAGAACCTTCGGACCGAGTGCGGCGAGGACGCGTCGTCCCGCTGGGACACCGGCAGCATCGAGGGCGTCGAGATACTCCACGAGCGCGGCGTACGGCTTGCTGTAGTTCAGCCCGGGCTGTTCAGGATGGCCGACACCGATGCCGAGGAGGAAGCGCCCCGGATGACGAGCTTCGAGCCGGTGGAACGAGGTCGCGATCTCGTCGACGGGCGCGGTCCAGATGTTCACGATTCCGGTCGCGACGGTGATCATGGACGTCGCGTCGAGCAGGCGTTCGGCGATCTCGAGGTCGGCAGGCGGGGAGCCGCCGATCCAGATCGCGCCGTAGCCTGCCGATTCGATCGCCGCACCCACCTCGGGCGCCAATCCGCCGGCGTGACGCCAGACGCCTAACTGTCCGAGCTGCGGGGTTTGTGCTGTGGTCTCCGTCATGTGGCGTGCAACCTTCCGTCGTCGTCATTCATTCCGGTGTTCTCGAGTACGGGGTCTCAGGCCTGGTGCAGCCAGGAGCGGAACAGTAGCGCGCCCGCGGCGGCGAGCACGAGCGCGACGGGAACGGCCCACGCCGGACCACCGTCGCCGAGTAGACGCCGAGTGAGTCCGGCCAGCAGAGAGGCGATGGCCTTCAGGATCCACACGGCGACCGGCACGAGCAGGAGTCCGAGGACGAGATGCACCAGCCAGGCGCCGGCGAGCGTCGGACCACCCCAGCTGTACTCGTAGGAACCGTCGGTGATCAGCCCGTAGAACAGGCCCCGGAACGCGGCGATCCCGCTGAGGAACGCGAAAAACCAGGCCACCATCCCGATCAGCAGCGACAGCACCGAGTGGGCGAAAACGCTCGGCCACGACGGCGAACGCACGTCGATCCGCTCCGACGCGCTCGAGTCGGTGGCAGCGAGTTGCCACCGCCCGGCCCAGCGGTGCCGTCCGGTCATCGCGGCGCCGAGCGAGACGAGGCCGGCGGGAAACGCCCTCAGCGCGAACAGGGCACGGCGAGCGGACTCGGTGGTGAACGGGTTCACCGATGTCGAGTTGGCCTGGTCAGTTGACATGGCTGGACGCTATCGACCGACTCCGCCGCCGCACATCATCCTGCAGAACGATATTCGCTACCGCAGGGGTAGTCGATCAGCTGCCGGGCGCCCGGTACTCGGCGTCCCGGCGGACCGCGTCGTCCACCTGCTCCGGCGTCAGCAGCGCCACCGATTCGGACCGCGCCGCACCGGAGGCGGTGGTGCGGATGCCGAGCGCGGCGGCCGCGACGTCGTCCGGCACGTCACCGATCACGAACAGATCCCGGCCACCTAGTGCGAAGTAGCAGGATTCGACTGTGCCCCCGACGCTTTCGACCATCTGGGTGATCGCGTCGCGTCGTGCGGTGCCGCCTTCGGCGAGTAGTCCCTTCGCGCCTTCGGGTGAGTACGTGACCTGCCAGAGATATCTCGGCATCAGTGCCTCCTCGATTGTGGGGTCCTCTCATGGTTCTCCCGGGACGGGCCACATGCAATAGGTTCCGGCGCTAGGGTCGTGAGATGGCTGAGGCCCGCGTAGGTATCTCCGGCTGGACGTATCCCGGTTGGCGCGGTGACTTCTACCCGGACGGTCTGGCCCATCGCAAGGAGTTGGCCTACGCCGCGGGGCGATTGACGTCGATCGAGATCAACGGGTCCTTCTATTCGTTGCAGCGACCGACGAGTTACGCGAAGTGGCGTGACGAAACACCGGAAGGTTTCGTGTTCGCCGTCAAGGGCGGTCGCTACATCACGCACATGAAGAGGCTGGTCGGCGCGGAGACGGCGCTGGCGAACTTCTTCGCATCCGGGGTGCTCGCGTTGGGCCCCAAGCTCGGACCGCTGCTGTGGCAACTGCCCCCGACACTCGCGTTCGATTCGACGAGTCTCGCAGCATTCTTCGACCAGCTGCCGAGGACGACCACCGATGCCGCGGCGCTCGCGTCTCGACACGACGACAAGCTCACCGACGACAGGGCGTGGACGGAGACGGACGCCGATCGGCCCGTCCGCCACGCCCTCGAGGTCCGGCACCCCAGTTTCGATACGGAGGAGGCGAGGAAGTTGCTCCGCGCGCACGACGTCGCGTTCGTCGTCGCCGACACGGCAGGCCGGTACCCGTACGTCGAGGCGGCGACGAGCGATTTCGTCTACGCCCGGTTGCACGGCGACAAGGAGCTCTATGCCAGCGGCTACACGGACGAGGCGCTGGACGAGTGGGCCCGCAAGCTGGACCGGTGGCTCGGGGAGGGCCTCGACTGCTTCGCGTACTTCGACAACGACATGAAGGGGTACGCGCCGTTCGACGCGCTGCGGCTGATCGAGCGGCTGCGTTGACTGTCGGTGTCCCATGGCACAGTGCGCCGTTTGTCGGTGTCCCATGGCACAGTGCGCCGTTTTGTCGGTGTCCCATGGCACAGTGAGCGTCGGTTCGATGAAGACGAGAAGAGGATCTACCGGATGTGGCCCACTCATTGGCCTGCTGTCGCGCGTGACATCGCCGAAACGCTCGACGCCGCCATCGTCGCGGGGCGCGCGTCGGACGCGTCGGCGCTGACCGAGGCGACGGAGGAACTGGCGGCCCTGCCCGCGGAGCAGGTCGGTGCGGTGCTGGCGGGGGTGGTCCGGGAATTGCTCGAGACGCTGCATCCGGACGGTCTGACGGGCGAGGACGTGCAGGACGTTCTCTCCCGCTGCGCGCGGGCGGCGGCACTCTGGTTTCCGGTCGTCGATGTCGATTCGCTGGTGACCGTGCTGACCGGTGCACTCGGCGTGGCCGATGTCGAGGAGAACCCGCGCAAACCGGAGCGTGCCGTGGAGGCCGCGATCCTGGTCATCGCCGATCTGCTGAGTGCGGCGGAGGTTCCCGCCGACGGTTACGTCCGCCGGGCTCTCGACGAGATCGCGCGCGCCGAAACCGTCGAGATGCCCTGATTCGTTCAGAGTTCGGTGCGGATGTGATCGGCCAGCCGGGCGATCCGGTCCTCGTTGCGGCGGTAGTGGGTCCACTGGCCGATCCGATGGCTGGTGACCAGTCCGGCGCTCTGTAGGGCGGCCATGTACTGCGAGGCCGTCGACTGGGAGACCTCGGCCCTCGCCTGAATGTGCTTCAGGCACACGCCCACCTCGTCGGCGGGTTCGAGCTGCGGGGGAAAGCTGTCGGGGTCCTTCAGCCACTGCAGGATGCGCACGCGGGTCGGGTTCGACAGCGCTTTGAAGACCAGGGCCAGGTCGGTCGCGTCCGGAAGCTCACTCACAGACTTATCGTACCGCTATATCGCGATTTTACGATATGTGTGCTTGACTCGGTATATCGCAACTTCGCGATATGTCGATAGGGGTGAGTGATGGCGAAACGCAGAGTGGCAGTGGTCGTCGGTGCGCGCGGGGTGATCGGCGGCAATCTGATCGACCACCTCGAGGCGACCGGGGAGTGGGAGATCATCGGGCTGTCGCGACGGGGCGGACCCGACACCGGCAGGGTGCGGCACATCGCGGTCGATCTGCTCGACGAGCGCGACGCCGCCGACAAGCTGGGTGAACTGCGCGACGTGACCCACATCTTCTACGCCGCCTACCAGGACCGTCCGTCGTGGGCGGAGCTCGTCGCGCCCAACGTCGCGATGCTCGTCAACACGGTGAACGCGCTCGAACCCGTGGCTGCCGGGCTCGAGCACATCAGCCTGATGCAGGGCTACAAGGTCTACGGCGCCCACCTCGGACCGTTCAAGACGCCGGCGCGCGAGAGCGACCCGCCGCACATGCCGCCCGAGTTCAACGTGGACCAGCAACAGTTCCTCGAAGACCGTCAGCGCGGCAAGCGCTGGACGTGGTCCGCGATCCGCCCCTCGGTCGTGTGCGGATTCGCTCTCGGCAATCCGATGAATCTCGCACTGGTGATTGCCGTCTACGCCACGATGTCGAAGGAACTCGGAGTGCCGCTGCGGTTTCCGGGTAAGCCGGGCGCGTACACGAGTCTGATCGAGATGACCGACGCCGGACTGCTGGCGGAGGCGACCGTCTGGGCCGCGACCACCCCCGAGTGCGCGAATCAGGCGTTCAACATCAACAACGGGGATCTGTTCCGCTGGGACGAGATGCTGCCGAAGATCGCGAATTTCTTCGAGCTGGATGTCGCACCACCGCTGCCGATGTCGATGGAGGTCGTCATGGCCGACAAGGAGCCGGTGTGGAACGATCTCGTCGCGAAACACGGACTGGAGCCCACGCCGTACTCGGACGTCTCGTCGTGGGCATTCGGCGATTTCGTCTTCGGCTGGGACTACGACGTCATCGCCGACGGTTCCAAGGCGCGCCGGCTGGGTTTCCACCGTCACGTCGAGACCGAGCGGATGTTCCTCGACATCTTCCGCGACCTTCGAGCCCGGAAGATCATCCCCTGAGGGGGAGGGGACTACCGGCGAATCCCGGATTCGACGTTGGCGGCGATCCGCCGGAGCAGTCCGGCCAGGACGGCGCATTCGTCCTCGTCGAGTCCGGCGAGGAATTGCCGGTCCCGTTCGACACGCTGCGGGAACTCGGTGTCGACGAGTTTCCGCCCGGACTCGGTCAGATGGAGCAATACGACGCGCCCGTCGCGTTCGAAGGGTAGCCGTTCCACGAGTCCCAGCCGGGCCAGGCGGTCGACGTGTTTGGTGGTGGATGCGCCGCTGAGCATCGTCACGGCGGTGACCTCGCTGGCTCGCAGTGGCCGATCGCTGCGGGCGAGTACACACAGGACGTCGAACTCGGCGCGCGAGACCCCGCTCGCGTCCAGGGCGCGGTCGAGTTGCTGCAGGGCCTGGGATCCGATCCGGGTGATGCGACCCATTACTTCGATCGGTGACGTGTCCACTTCGGGATGGGTCTCGGCCCATTCGCGTCGAACGCGATCGGTGAAGTCCTCATCCGGACGTGGGGCAGTGCTCATGAAATCCATCGTAGCGACCAACTTCACATTAATTCAGAACTATTTTACTAGTGAAGTATACGGTACGCTGAGGTCATGCAGGCTTCCCCTCGATACGCACCCGACCTCAGCCGGCTCCATCACTCCCGTGGGGCCTTGGCCTATTCGGTGGCGCCGTCGACGTGGCGTCGTGCGTTCGAGGTCCGGAACGCCGATGCCACCATCGCTCCTGCACTGCGGGTGGGTGCGGCGACGGCCCTGGTACTGGTCATCGGTGGCCTGCTCGGGCACGGCAACCTCGCGGGTTTCGCGGCACTCGGTGCGCTGACCGCCGCGTTCGGCCGATACGAGCCGTACCCGCGGCTCGCCCGCAAGGCGGGTCTCGTCGGTGTCGCGCTCATCGCCTTCGTCGCCGGGGGAGCGCTCCTCGGTGCAGCGGGGCTGTCACTCTGGCTGCAGATAGCGGTCATGTCCGTGGCGTCGGGGGTCGCCGCGTGGCTGCTGGCGGCGTTCCGCATCGCCGGTCCCGGGCCGGTCATCCTGGTCTTCGCGGCCACCGCGGCGGTCGGGCACGCGACCCGGCTCTCCGATCTCGGACCGGCCGTCGTGGCCGTGGCGATCGGTGTCGTCGTGGGCTGGCTCGCCGCCATGACGCCCTGCCTGTTCGTTCCCCTCGGTCCCGCCCGGCTGGCGGTGGCGCGGGCACTCGCCGCGACCGCGGAACTGGAGCATGCACACGACGTCTCCGCGATCGCGGCCGCACGCAAGGCCATCGACAACGCGCGTGACGTGATCGCACACAGCGGGCGGGGCCGGGACGGGCACTCCCACCAATTGTTCGCGCTTCTCGCCGAAGCGGACACGGTCGTCGATCGGTGGGCGCACGAACGTGACCGCGACACCCTGCGCGCGCTCGTCGATCACGAGTCCGAACTGCGTAAGGTGAAGCGCCGCAGCGACCTTTCGGCGTTCGGAGCCGAGATCGCGGTACTCCCGAAGCCAGGCGGCTTCTTCGCGGACGGTCTCCAGGCGTTGCGGTCGCGAGAAGGGATCGTCAACGCGGCCCGTATCGCCGCTGCGGCCGCGCTGGCCGGATGGATCTGTGTGGCACTGGGATTGGAGCACCCGCTGTGGGCGTCGATGGGTGCGATGGCCGCGATGCAGGGTTTCAATTTCAGTCAGACCGTGCAGCGGGGAATTCAACGCCTCGTCGGAAACGTGGCAGGCGCCGTCCTCGCCGCCGGGCTGATCGCCGCAGCGATGGGGTACTGGCAATCCGTCGTGGTCATCGTGGTGCTGCAGACCGTGACCGAACTGGTGGTCATCAAGAACTACGCGTTCGCGTCCGTCGCCATCACACCCATGGCTCTGCTGCTCACGGGCCTCGGCTCGGCGGTCGCCCCGGACATCGCGGTGAGCCGCATCGTCGACACGCTCATCGGTGTGGTGGTCGGGGTGATCGTCTCGGCTGTCGCGATCAGCCGGACCGACCACCAACACGTGAACTGAGTCGGCTCAGATCCCCGTCGCGGAGACGTAACCGGCGAATCCGATGGCGCACGCGCCCGCGCAGAGGATCAGGGTTCCGCACGCCACCGGCCACGCGATCGTGCGCCGCGCGATGCGTGCGATCGTGACCAGGCCGCCGATCACGGTCGCGAGTGCGGCGACCGCGAGCGCCACGCACACCGCGATCCACGCGTTCTCGGCGCTGCACGTCTCGGGCGGGCAGTAGTCCAGGAACAGCAGCCAGAACAGCCCCGCGACCGCGGAGATGCTGGCGACGGCGACCGCGACGACGAGTGCGGCCGCCGACACGGCCACGTCCCAGCCGTTCAGCGGCGGCTGATCGTCACCCGCACGCGGGTGATTCCATGGATGTTCTCGAGGCCCCCCTGGCTGCATATGCGTCACAGTTTACTTCGGGAGGATCGGCGGCGGCAGCGGAGCCCCGTCCGGGCGCAACCCGGCGAGGAACACCGTGATCAGCCGCGGAACGAGATTTGCTGTCGTGCCGTCGAACATCAGCACGTGGGGCCGGGTGAGCATGGCGATCCCCATGATGATCTCGAGCGGCACGACGTCCTCGCGGACCAGCCCGACGTCCTGGAGCCGGCGAATGAAGTCGGTGACCGTCGACTTCGTGCGCTCCCTCGACTCGCGGACGTCGGATGGTAGCTCGTCGAGGCTGTTGACCAGCGCGGGAACCAGTGCTCCCATGCGCAGTTCGACCACTGCGTCGACGAACCGTCGCCACGCCCCCTCCGGGTCGTCCGTGCATTCGGCCAGTCCTCGGACGGCGAGTTCGCGGACTTCGGCGAGCGTCGTCCGGGCAACGGCGTGGGCGAGTTCGTCCCGGCTCGGGAAGTTCCGGTAGAGAGTGGCGATTCCGACGCCGGCCTTCGCGGCGATGGCGTCGAGGGGTGCGTCGTGCCCGCGATCGGCGAACACCGCGCGGGCAGCCTTGATCAGCGTGTTGCGTCGTTCCAGCGCGTCTGCCCGCACGATTCCACCTCTTCCGTTGACAACCCAGCATAACCGGAGGAATATTCTCCACAAGTAACGGAGAAATTTCCTCCACTTAGTTTGAAGGGGAGTCCGATGAGCACTTCGGATACCGGGACACTCGCGCCGCGCACGGAGCCGACCGGGCGGTCGGCGCACGGCCCGTCCGATCCTGCGAAACTGGCCGCTGTCGTGCTGGGACTCACCGCGGTGATCGCGCTGATGCTGCTGGCGTTCGCGTTGCCCGCCGTCAACAGCGGCCCGCACGACCTCCGGCTGGGCGTCGCCGGACCCGACGCGGCCGTCACCCGGATCGACTCCGCGCTCGCCGCGGGGCACCCCGGCGCGTTCGTCACCGAGCGCTTTCCCGACGCCGGTGCGGTCCGGACGGCGATCGAACACCGGGAGGTGGTCGGCGGAATCGTCGCGACACCGGACGGCATGAAGGTCCTGTCCGCGGGCGCCGGCGGGGCACCCATCGCGCAGACGATGAACGGTATCGCGGCGGGCATGAGCAAGACTGCGGGACACACCGTTCCGGTCGAGGACGTCGTTCCGCTGACGGCCGACGACCCCGCCGGCGTCGGTCTCGGCGCCTTGGCGCTTCCCCTGGTCTTCGGCGGCATGATCCCCGCGCTCGCGCTCGTGCGGCTGTTTCCGCGCAGTGTCGGTCGGCGGGTGGCCGGGGCGGTGCTGTTCGCCGTGAGCGCCGGGGTGGTGCTGACGGCAATCCTGCAGTTCGGTCTCGGAAGCGTCGACGGCAACTACTGGACGACCACCGGCGCCGTCGTGCTCGGCATCGCCGCCATCTCGCTGACCGTTCTCGGGCTCGAATCGGTGTTGGGCACAGCGGGGTTCGCGCTCGGCGCGGTGACGATGATCTTCTTCGCCAATCCGCTGTCCGGCCTGGCGACGTCCGCGGCGTGGCTGCCGTCGGGGTGGGGCGCATTCGGTCAGCTGCTGCCACCCGGAGCGGCGGGAACCATGGTGCGGTCGACGGCGTTCTTTGACGGACACGGAGCCGGTGCGGCAGTGCTCGTGCTGACCTGCTGGATTCTGTTCGGGCTCGGCCTGTGCCTGGTATCCGGACTGCGTGAGCGGCGCGCCGGGGAAGAACCGGCCGTCGCCTGACGCTGTGGTTTGATGGCGGCATGGGGGAACGACGGATCGTCCGCCGACTGGTCGGCATCGGAGCGGGCCTCGGCGCGCTCGCGGTCCTCGTCGTCGCGGCGTCGACGGTGTGGATATCGCGCGAGGCCTCCGGCCACGTCTACGACATCGACGACGCACCCGAAGCACCGGTGGTCATCGTCCTCGGTGCGCAGGTGCGCGACGGCAAACCCCGGGAGTACCTGGCCGGGCGCCTCGACGTCGCCGTCCGTCTCGTGCAGGACGGCCGTGCGCGGGCAGTCCTCGTCTCCGGCGACGGCGCAGGCAGATCCGGCGACGAGATCGCGGCGATGACGGAATACCTGGTGGAGAAGGGCATCGACCGCAGCAAGATCGTCGGCGATCGGTACGGGCTCGACACCTACGACACGTGCGCTCGCGCCGTCCAGACGTACGGCGTGACCAAGGCGCTGATCGTCACTCAGGGTTTCCACGTCCCCCGTGCGGTCGCGCTGTGCCGCGGTGCCGGGATCGACGTCGCCGGTGTCAACGCCGGATGCGAATGCCGCCCGATCACGATGGCCAGGAACACCGTGCGCGAATCACTGGCCCGGCCGAAGGCCGTCCTCGACCTGCTGTCCGGGCGCGATCCCGTGGTGGTCTCCGAGCCGGAGGACTCACTCGGGAAGGCGCTCGCCGCCGAGGACTGATCCCGAACCGCCGCGGAGGGGAGGGTGCGTCGGTAGGCTTCTCCCGTCGACGATCGGGAGGCGGACGATGGTTGGTGCACGACCGGATCCCGGTCCGCGTGAAATCCGGAAATGGCGTCGCTACCTCGCCGACGAACGCGCCGAGGCGGCCGTCTACCGCGACCTCGCGAAACGTCGGACCGGCGAGGAACGCGAGATTCTGCTGGCGCTCGCCGACGCCGAGGGACGGCACGAGGCGCACTGGCGCGAGCTGCTCGGCGAACACGTCGGCAAGCCCGTACGCGGTGACGTCCGCACACGCATCCTCGGTGTGCTGGCCCGGCGGTTCGGATCGGTGTTCGTGCTGGCCCTCGCGCAGCGCGCGGAGACCCGGTCGCCGTACCCGACGGACGTCGACGCCACCGACGCCATGGGCGCGGACGAGCGCATCCACGAAGAGGTGGTGCGGGCGCTCGCGGCGCGCGGGCGAAATCGTCTGTCCGGCACGTTTCGTGCCGCCGTGTTCGGTGCCAACGACGGCCTGGTCAGCAATCTCGCCCTCGTCCTCGGCATCAGCGGTAGCGGCGTCGACAATCACATCGTCCTGCTGACCGGGCTCGCAGGTCTGCTCGCGGGCGCGTTGTCGATGGGCGCGGGCGAGTACGTGTCCGTGCGGTCGCAGCGTGAACTGCTCGAGGCGTCGGCGCCGGGGCAGGGCGCCCGTGAGGCGGTGCCGCTCCTCGACGTCGACGCGAACGAACTCGCACTCGTGTACCGCGCGCGGGGCATGCCCGCGCAGGACGCCGAGAAACGCGCGGCCGACGTGCTGCGGAGAGCCGTTCAGCCCGAGCCCGTCTCGGGTACGGAAACCGCCGACGAGCACGAGGCCATCGGCACCGGGCTCGGTGCGGCTGCCGCGAGTTTCTGCTTCTTCGCGTCCGGTGCGGTGATCCCCGTGCTGCCGTACCTCTTCGGCATGGAAGGCACCGCCGCGCTCGTGGTCGCTGCTGCGCTGGTCGGCGTCGCGTTGCTCGGGACCGGTCTGGTGGTGGGGTTGCTGTCGGGTGGACCCCCGGTCAAGCGCGCGTTACGCCAGCTGGCAATCGGGTACGGCGCAGCCGCCGCCACCTACCTGCTGGGCATGCTGTTCGGGACAGGCGCCTGAGAGCGTCATCATCACCACGGGTGTGGAACCGTAGCCGGGGACGGCAAACGTGCGCACCGTGTGCCGGGACCAGGACCCGTCCGACAGGGCGACGCGGGCGACTCCGGGAAGACGCGCCGGGATCCGTTGCCGCACCGCCGCGAGGTCGTCGCCGTGCAGCAGCCCGATCTGCCCGCCCTCCGCCGCCGCAGACAGACCCGCCAGCGGTGCCGTGATCCATTTGATGGCGTACCCGTGCTGTGAATCGACCAGTGCCGCATGAACCCCGGCGACCGCGTGCACGGTCGACGCGACGTCCGAATCCATCACCCGGATCGCCAGTTCGCCGACGTCGGTCTTGTGCGTGACGTCGTGATCGACGCCCCGCAACACCACCCCCTCGGGTGTCTCGACGGCGCGGCGCACGAACCGGACGAGGCGCAGCGTTCCGTCGTCGTGGCGGGCGATGAGTTCGCCGGACAGGAATTCGCCGTCCCGCGCGTTGTCGACGCGTTCCATCAGCACCGCGATGTCGGAGATCCGCGGCACCCTCCGATACAGGTCGGCGAGACCGAAATAGCCGTGTTCCGGCCGGGTGTCCGCGACTCCGTACAGATTCCGGAACTCACGGGTCCATCGAGTGCGTCGCGGACCCGCCGACACGGACAGGTTCCATTCCCATCCCGCTGCCCGGTGCGGCGGTGGCACCGGACAGTCCGCACGACCGGTGAAGATCTGCACCGCGAGGACGTCCCCACCCGGACCGAGTACCGGTTTCGCCATGACGAAATCGATATCGCCGACCGGCTCGCCGAGTGTCACCTGCACCAGCTGTCCCGACGACTTCACCGTGTCGATGGCGCCCGCCACCAGCGCCAGCATTCTGCCGCGGTAGACGTTGCCGAGTGGCCGGCACTGCCGTTGCTTGATGCCCTCGGCGATCACCGTCGGTGCGTCCCCCAGGATTTCGACCAGAATCCAGCCGTCGCCGCGTCCCCGTTGTTCCACTGGTACTGCCCCCTCATGGCGCCCGATCATCCCACGGCGGTGATCCGGATGCTCGGCGAGACGGTCGCCGCGACGGCGTTCAGGCCGGTGCGGTCGCGACGGCGTCCAGGAGTCCGGGGAAGCGGGAGTCGATGTCGGATCTGCGCAGCTGAGCCATCCGCGAATTGCCGCGGTCGACCTGTGTGATCAGCCCGGCCTCGCGCAGGACCTGCGTCGTCATCGGACGATCCGATCGAGGGCGGCAGTCGAGGCGCTCACTCGTTGCAGGGTGACCCGGCCGTGTGCGATCTGCCGGCCCTCCTGCGCGAGAGTGACGGACAGGAACGACCTGGCGGGCGCAGATTTCCGCCTCCGCGACGGCCGCGCAATCTGTCGGCAACTCCAGCTCACCGAAGCTCTCGAAGACGGCGTCGCATCCCACGAGCACGAGCATTCGTGGCGACAACAGGCCGAACAATTCGTGCGCGGCGACGAGGGCGGTCTGACGCATCGCCTCGAAGATCAGTGCGCCCGGTACGTGGTCGAGCGGGTGATCGAACAGGCCCGGGTGGGCCTGATCGACCAGCACCTGGCTGCGCACGGTGTCGCCGTCGACCCCGATCCGGCTCAGCACCACGTTGTCGAACGAATGTCGAGCCACCTCCCGAGGCTCGACCCGCTCGTGCAACGGATGCGGACGGGCGGGATCGAGCTGCAGCGGTGCTCGACCCCTCTGCCGGAGGCGGTCCCACGCGTCGCCGGGCATCCACTGGATGGTCATGCTCATGGTGGCCGCGGCAGATCCGTCCAGCGCGAGTGTCATCGCGAGGGTGATTCCGACGATGTCGGCGCCCCGCCTCTTCTCGGCGGTGATCGTGGCATCCAGAACCCCCGCGGCGGGTGCGGGGCCCACTCTCACGGCGTCGAGGTCGACGACCTCGAGCGCTCCGGCGTTGAACACGAACTTGGCGTCGAGCGGAGCGTCGACGTGCCGATGCGAGATCAGGATGGACGCCTGCCGGAACGTTTCGAGCAGAAGCAGCGGATCATACTGTCGTACAACGACATTGTGATCGCTGTAGTAGCTGTGGACCCTGGGGAGCTGCACGCCGAGACGGAATCGTGGGTAGCTCTCGCAGATGATGTCGGTGAGGAAGACCTCGCAGATCGCGGCGTGGTGCACGTGCGCGCGGGGGATGGACGACGAATAGGACAGGGCCGGTTCCAGGACGGCGGTCATGTCGATTCCTTTCGTTGGCAGCGGAATTCGCACGGGTCGATGCCGCCGGACGACGACGGCGGTGATCAGTGGAATGCGGGACCCGGGCAGAACGGTGGTTCGCGCTGGATCGGAAGAACGCGGGCGAGCCCGCAGCGCAGAGGGCGAGGAGCTCGGGGTCTCGTCGCGGGCCGGGGATCCCGGTGGATGCGCACGATCAGTGAATACCGGGCGATCCGGAGCGTCAACAGATGTAATCCTGTGTTCACCGATCCCGTGACGGTGTTCGGCAGGCGAACGCGACAGTCGAAAATCGTTGACCTGCGGTATCGGTGACTCCGCGTACGAGTAACTTCCGCTGTCGCGTGGCAGGAGTCACAGCCCCGGTTCCGGATCGGGACAGAAATGTTACTGCCAGGTATGGCGTGTGGTAACCGGCGAGCGTAGAAGGCCGATGCTATGTTCCCCTCGCCGGGAGTGGCCGGAGTTGACGGAGGGGTCGGGGATGTCGAAGAGGTGGGTCGCGTCGGTCGCGGCAGTGGCGATCGGCTCGGGCATGATCGCCTATTCGAACCAGAACGCTGCCGTCGCGGAACCCGAACCGGTATCCAACGGCATACCCGGCAGCGGTCCCTGCGCAAGCGAGGTGTCGAACGAGACGCACTCACTGATACCGGAGAAGCTCGAGATCCCGATCCCGTACCCGAAGATCACGACGGTGCCGTATCCCGCTCCCGTCACGGAGCCCGTCCGCGTCTCGCAGGCGTTGCCCGCCGACACGTGCACCGATCCGTGCCCCGACCTCACGGACGAGACCGACCAGGCCCCGGGAAACCTGTCGAGCGTGCTGAACATCCCGGACGTCAGCGTGAAGTTCACACCCTTCCACTTCGGTATTCCCGTCCCGGGCGCCGACATCCAGTTGCCCCCGCCGCCGCCCCTCGTGCACCCCGCGACCGAGGAGGCGCCGCGCAGCGCGGCCCCGGCAACCCCGAAGATCGGCGACGTGACCCGCGTGGCCAAGGTGACCGGGTCCGGTTCGGTCAGCCGCACCGACAAGCGTTACCAGGTCAACGGCACCGACCTCGGCATCATGTGGGAGAGCGCCCCCGACCAGATCGCCGTCGCGTTCGGCGACACGGTCGGCAAGGGATTCCAGCCGCCCGGTGGCCAGGGCGGCGACTGGCGCAGCAACGTCCTCGGGTTCAGCTCCGACCGCAACCTGTCCGACGGCATGAGCCTCGACAGCATGGTCCAGGACAGCCGGTGCCACGCGGCGGAACTGCTCGACAGCCGCAAACTCGACAACATCGAGATCACCACCATCCCGACCTCGGGTTTCGCCGTCGGGAACCGGCAGTACATGAGCTACATGTCGATCCGCACCTGGAACAGCATCCCCGCCACGTGGTGGACGAACTACGGCGGCATCGCCTACTCGGACGACGGTGGATCGACGTGGACCAAGGACCCGTACGCGAAGTGGGACAACATCTTCGGGGTCACCAAGTTCCAGGTCGCGTCGATGGTCCCGGCCGGCGACTTCGTGTACATGTTCGGCACCCCCAACACGAGGCTCGGCGCCATCGGCCTGGCCCGCGTCCCGGCCGCCGATCTGCTGAACACGTCCGCGTACCAGTACTGGCAGAACGGCAACTGGACGCCCGTCGGTGGTTACACGGAGGCGACGCCGATCGTGGACGCCCCCGCCGCCGAACTGTCCGTGCGCTACGAGGAGGCCACCGGCAAGTGGCAGATGGCGTACCTCGACACGTCCAAGGCGGCCATCGTTCTCCGTGAGTCCGACTCGCCGCAGGGCGTCTGGTCCGACGGGGCGCCGATGGTCAGCGCCGTCGAGTACCCGGAACTGTACGGCGGCTTCATCCACCCGTGGTCGAGCGGCGACGATCTGTACTTCACCATGTCGACCTGGTCCGACTACAACGTCTTCCTCATGAAGGCGGATTTAGGCGGCTAGCGCCCGTGCGCGGTTGACGAGTCCAGGGACTCGCTAACCGCTCACGGGTGGCGGAGCCGCCTACAGCAGGCCGTGACGGGGCGGGACGGTGCCCGACAGTGTCCACCGGCCGATGTGCTGGATCTTCCACCGAGTGGGGTCGTGCAGGGTGTGGGTGCGGGCGTCGCGCCAGTACCGGGACAGATTGGACGTTTCCGACGCACTGCGGGTGCCGCCCAGTTCGAACAGCACGCTCGACGCCTCGAGTGACGCACGGGCGGCGGCGACCTTGGCTGCGGCGGCGTCGATCGAGGCGACCGCGGCAGCCTGCTCGTTCAGGTCGCGCCGGGCTGCGTCGATGCTGCGCGCACCCTCCCGGAGGAGTGCCGTCGCGGACCGGACGCTGACCGACGCCTCACCGGCCAGTTGGATCAGCAGGGGATCGTCGACGGCGTCGGTGACGCCCGCCTCGAAATAGGGCCTTGCCTGACGTGCAGTTCGCACGCCCTCGTTCAGGGCTGCTGCGGCGATCCCGGCGTCGATCGCGGCGTGCAGGATCTGGGCCTGCGACCCGTACGTGGTGGGTGCGTCGAAGATGGGAGAGAACGGCACGACGTGGAACGCGGGCACCCGGACTGCGTCCAGCGTGACGGTTCCGCTCGCCGTGGTCTTCTGCCCCATGCCGTCCCAGTCGTCGACGATCGACAGCCCGGCAGCGGTGCTCGGCAGGTAGGCGATGGCCTTGGTGGGTTTCCCTGCCGGCGTCGTCGTCCCCGGAAGGGTGGCCCGGACCGCGATCCAGTCGGCGAACAGTGCGCCCGTGCTGTAGAACTTGCGACCGTCGACGACGAAGTCACCACCCTGCTCGGTGAGCGTCGTGGCGTCGATGTCGATCGTCTTCGTTCCGCGCTCGCTCTGGGCGTTGGCGAACCGGCGCCCCGCGAGCACCTCGGAATAGAAGAATTCCTGCTGCGCCGGCGTGCCCTGGTGACGCAGCACCTCGAGGAACGTGTAGTGGCTGTGCGGGATCTGCGCGATGCTCGGATCGCCCTCGGCCAGGAGACGGAAGACTTCGGCGAGGGTTTCGGTCCGCGCGTCGACGCCACCGTGCTCGCGGGGAACACCGAGTGCGAGCAGTCCGGACGCGGCGAGAGCGCCCACCTGTTCGTAGGGAAGTTGCCGACCGGCATCGCGAGCTGCCGCCTCCTCGGCGAATTGTGCCGCGAGATCGGCGGCGACGGCGAGGGCTTCGGCCTCGTCACTGATGCGGTGGGCGTTCTGAACGGCGGTCATGCCTGATCTCCCGGTACGGCGGTCATGGCGTCGAACCTCACACGGACTCGCGAGCCGGGTGAAGGGTTGTGCGCGCAGTGATTGGAAGGGTGGGCGTGGGCTGCACGGGCGGGTTGCATGCTGGGTATGTCAACCGAACACATCGCTGAGCAGATCAAGTTCGCCTACTGGGTGCCCAACGTCAGTGGCGGGCTCGTCACGTCCGACATCGAACAGCGGACCAGCTGGGATTACGAGTACAACAAGAAGCTCGCCCAGACCGCCGAGAACAACGGTTTCGAGTACGCGCTCAGCCAGGTCCGGTACGAGGCCAGCTACGGGGCCGAGTTCCAGCACGAGTCGACCAGCTTCAGCCTCGCACTGCTGCTGGCCACCGAACGGTTGAAGGTCATCGCTGCCGTCCACCCGGGTCTGTGGCAGCCCGCGGTCCTGGCGAAGCTGGGGGCCACCGCCGACCACCTGTCGAACGGCCGGTTCGCCGTCAACGTCGTGAGCGGCTGGTTCAAGGACGAGTTCACCCACCTCGGGGAGCCGTGGCTCGAGCACGACGAGCGGTACCGGCGCAGCGCCGAGTTCCTGCAGGTGCTCCGCAAGATCTGGACCGAGGACGACGTCGACTTCCGTGGCGACTTCTACCGCATCCACGACTTCACCCTCGAGCCGAAGCCGCTGAACACGCCCGACCGTCCGAACCCCGAACTGTTCCAGGGTGGCAACTCCGCCGCCGCACGGCAGAACGCGGGCCGGTACTCCGACTGGTACTTCAGCAACGGCAAGGACTACGACGGCGTCACCGAGCAGATCGTCGACGTGCGACAGGTGGCCCGCGAGCACAACCGGGAAGTGAAGTTCGGGCTCAACGGATTCATCATCGCCCGCGACACCGAGAAGGAAGCACGCGACACCCTCCGCGAAATCATCGAGAAGGCGAACAAGCCCGCGGTCGAGGGATTCAGGTCCGCCGTCCAGCAGGCCGGCGCGTCCACCGCCGACAAGTCGGGGATGTGGGCCGACTCCACGTTCGAGGATCTCGTCCAGTACAACGACGGATTCCGCTCCCAGCTGATCGGGACGCCGGAGCAGATCGCCGAGCGCATCGTCGAATACCGCCGCCGCGGAGTCGACCTCATCCTGGGCGGCTTCCTGCACTTCCAGGAGGAGATCGAGTACTTCGGCGCCAACGTCCTGCCGCTGGTCCGCGAACTCGAGGCTTCCGAGAGGCTCGCGCCCGTGAGCGGTTAGCGAGTCCAGGGACTCGTCAACCACGCACGGGCGGCGGAGCCGCCTACAGGTGCCGGGCCAGCGCGCGACCCGCGGCCCGGCCGGAGAAGATGCAGCCGCCGAGGAAGGTGCCCTCGAGCGCGCTGTAACCGTGGACGCCGCCACCACCGAATCCGGCGACCTCACCGGCGGCGTAGAGACCCTCGAACGGTGTGCCGTCGGGCCTGATCACCTGCGAGTCGAGGTTGGTCTCGAGCCCGCCGAGGGTCTTGCGGGTGAGCAGGTGCAACCGGACCGCGATCAGCGGACCGTTCTTGGGATCGAGCAACTCGTGGGGGCTCACGACGCGGGTGATCTTGTCGGCCAGCAGGTTCCGTGCGTTGCGGATCGCCATGACCTGGAAATCCTTGGTGTAGCTGTTCTTCACCTCCCGGTCGCGGGCCACGATTTCGCGTTCGAGGTCCTCGTACTTCAGCGGTGCCTCCGGGGTGAGGGCATTCATGCCGTCGACGAGGTCACGGAGATTGTCGCGGACGACGAAGTCCGCACCGTGCTGTTTGAACGCCTCGACAGGACCGGGTGCGCCCTTCTTCAGGCGTTCGGCGAGCAGTTTGAAATCGCGGCCGGTGATGTCGGGGTTCTGCTCGGAGCCCGACAGCGCGAACTCCTTCTCGATGATCTTCTGGTCGAGGACGAACCACGTGTGGTGGTGGCCGCTGTTCATGATGTGGTCGAGGGTTCCCATGGTGTCGAAACCGGGGAAGTTCGGGCTGGGCAGGCGTTTGCCGTTGCCGTCGAACCACATCGACGACGGTCCGGGGATGATGCGGATGCCGTGGTTCGGCCAGATCGGGTCCCAGTTCTGGATGCCCTCGGTGTAGTGCCACATCCGGTCGCGGTTCACGATGTTGCCGCCAGCGTTCTCGGTGATCTCGAGCATGCGGCCGTCGACGTGCGCGGGGACGCCGGCGAGCATGTTCTCGGGAGCCTTGCCGAGGCGCGCGGGCCAGTTCTTCTTGACCAGTTCGGGATTGCCGCCGATGCCGCCGGACGTGACGACGACGGCCTGCGCGGAGAATTCGAACTCCCCGACCGCGGTCCGCGAACTTTTCACACCGCGTGCTTCGGTGGACGGTTCCAGGATTGTGCCGCGCACGCCGGTGGCGGCGCCGTCGGTGACGACGATCTCGTCGACCTGGTGACGATGCTTGAACGTGACGAGGCCCCGCTTCGACGCGGCCATCACGCGCGTGAGGAAGACTTCGACGACCCCCGGTCCGGTGCCCCAGGTGATGTGGAAGCGCGGGACGGAATTGCCCTGTCCGAGTGCGGATCCGCGTCCGCGTTCGGCCCACCCGACGTTCGGCATCAACCGCAGCCCGAGGTCGTGGAGGTAGTGCCGCTTCTCGCCTGCCGCGAACTCGACGTACGCCTGGGCCCACAGCCGCGGCCACTGATCTTCGCGGGCGCGATCGAATGCCGCAGTGCCCATCCAGTCCTGGATCGCCAGTTCGTACGAGTCCTTGATGCCGAGGCGCCGCTGTTCGGGGCTGTCGACGAGGAACAGGCCGCCGAGCGACCAGAAGGCCTGCCCGCCGAGATTCGCCGAACTCTCCTGGTCGACGACGAGCACCTTCCGGCCGGCCTTGACCATCTCGTAGGTGGCGACGAGTCCGGCCAATCCGGCGCCGACGACGATCACATCAGCCTGTTCGGTCACGAGGACCCCTCTTTCCGGTGTGTGTGGGTGTGGGTGGTGTCGGGTTCGGTGTACGCGGCCACGACGTGGGTGAACAGTTCGAGACGCAGTTCCCGGGCGGACGCGTCGTCGTCTTCGATGAGGCACTGGACGCTCGTGCCGTCGTGCAGGGCGACGAGCGCGCGGCCGAGCACCCGGGGATCGCCGACGACGCGGCGCCCGAGCCGGTGCAGCGCCTTCTCGAGGATCGGCACGATGGTCTCCAGAATCGTGTCCTCACGTGCTGCGAGGGCCTTCTTCAGCGACGGGTTGCGCAGGGCGTGGGCGGTGAATTCCGCGTTGATCCGGTACCACTGGTCGTCGACGGGGACGACTCCGAGCACCAGTTCGGTACCGGCGCGCAGTTTTTCGGCAGGCGTGAGCCCCGAGAGGTCGATGCTGGACGAGTCGGCGGCCAGCCGGATCTGTGCGAGCATCGCGCTGGAGCGCTGTTCCCACATGGCGAAGAACATCTCGTCCAGCGATGCGAAGTTGGAGTAGAAGGCGCCGCGGGTGTAACCACCGCGTTCGCAGATCTGCTCGACCGTCGACCGTCCGAAGCCGTTCTCCGCGAACACCTCGACCGCGGCGTCGAGCAGACGCCGACGCGTCTGGCCTCGCCGTTTCGTGACCCGGCGGGGTGTGTCGGTGGCAGGCTCGGAGGAGCGCGCCGGTGACGTCGGCATGGGCACTCCTCCGATCGGGTCGACAGCAGCCGTCGATACACTAGCGTATCGGATACACCAGTGTATCGAACTCGGCTGTCAGAGCCCGTTCGGAGAGTTCTGCGGTCTCAGAGGTAGAGGTCCTGCTTTCGGATGAGGGCCGTGGCCACGACGCTGACGACCGAGGTGGCGACGAGGTATCCGCAGGCCAGCCAGGGAGTTCCGCCGCCGGCCGCGATCAGGGCCGTGAGAATCATCGGCGTGACGCCGGAGGCGTAGATCCCGGAGAACTGGTACACCACGGACAGGCCGGTGTAGCGGATCTCGGTGGGATACAGGCTTGCGTACAGCGTCCCCTGCGCCCCGTAGAACAGCGCATGGACGACGCCGAACACGAGCACCATCGCCACACCGAACAGGATGAGATTCTCCGTGCCGAACAACCCGAATGCGGGGAAGACCGCGAGCCCGTAGGCCCCGATCCCGACGAGGTAGATCCTCTTGGCACCGTATCGGTCGACCAGCAGCCCGGAGAACGGCAGGAGCACGGCCATGACCGTCGCGGTGATCGTGACGACCAGGAGCACGGGAATCTTCGCCAACTCCAGATTCTTGGTGGCGTACGTGATCGCGAAGACGCCCCAGGTGTTGAACGCGGCGCGCTCACCCCAGCGAGAGAGCAGGCCGAGGACGGTGCCCCGGCGCACCCGGCCGCGAAACACGTCCTTCAGTGGAGCGGAGGAGCGCTTCGAGAGGTCGTGTACCTCCTGGAACGCCGGAGTCTCCTCGACCTTCAGCCGCACCATGAATCCGACGAACACGAGAATCAGGCTCAGCAGGAAGGCGATCCGCCACCCGTAGGAGAGGAACTGGGCGTCGTCGAAGATCACCTGCAACGCGGCGAAGACGCCGGTGCCCAGGGCCAGGCCCAGCGCCAGACCGATCTGGGGGATGCTGCCGAAGATGCCGCGCTTCTTCGCGGGACTGTGTTCGACGGCGAGCAGCACGGCGCCCGCCCATTCACCGCCCAGTGCGAACCCCTGCAGTATGCGCAGGAGGAGCAGCAGGATCGGCGCGACCACCCCGACCTGCGCAGCCGTGGGCAGCACACCCATCAGAGCGGTGGCGATGCCCATGATGAACATGGTGAGCGCGAGCGTCTTCTTGCGTCCGATGCGGTCGCCGATGTGGCCGAAGACGACTCCGCCGATCGGCCGGACCACGAAACCGACCGCGAACGTGGCGAACGCCAGCATGGTGCCGACGAACGAACTCTGATCGGGGAAGAACAGCTGGTTGAACACCAGGCTGGCAGCCGTCGCGTAGAGGAAGAAGTCGTACCACTCGACTGTCGTCCCCAGGAGGCTGGCGGCGACGACGGTGCGGAGCCGCTCGCGCCGCTCGAGGTCGGTTTCGGTCGAGGATGTGTACGGGGCGTCGGACAGCGTAGTCATAGCGCGGCGACCGTAACCCTGCTCGCTGCGGTCGGGCACGATTCCGAATCACGGTGATCGAAACCCTCGCGCTACGGCTTCGTCGTTGATGAACTGTCCAGCGCTGCCCATCTGTCGTCGACAAGAGGATCGCGCGTGTCTCTGCATTTCCACTGGTTCCTTCCCACCTACGGTGATTCCCGCAACCTGATGGCGGGTGGTCACGGGAGTTCCATGGCAGGAGACCGTCCGGCCACGCTGCGGTACCTCAATCAGATCGGCGCGGCGGCGGAGTCGAACGGCTTCGAATCGGTGCTGACGCCCACCGGCGCGTGGTGCGAAGACGCCTGGCTCACCACGGCCATGATGCTGGAGACCACGGAGACGTTGAAGTTCCTGGTCGCGCTGCGGCCGGGTCTGCTCAGTCCAACGCTGGCCGCGCAGATGGCGGCGACGTTCCAGTGGCAGTCGCAGGGGCGGCTGTTGCTCAACGTCGTCACCGGCGGTGAGGACCACGAGCAGCGCACCTACGGCGACTACCTCGACAAGAACCAGCGCTACGCCCGCTGCGGCGAGTTCCTCGACGTCATCCGGAAGCTGTGGGCGGGAACCGGACCGGTCGACTACGCAGGCGAATACATCCGGGTCGAGAACGCCCAGTTGCAGCGCATCCCCGACCCGGTGCCACCGATCTTCTTCGGCGGGTCGTCGCCGGCCGCGGGCACTGTGGCCTCCCAGTTCGCCGACACCTACCTCACCTGGGGTGAACCGCCGAGCGCCGTCGCCGGGAAGATCGCCTGGATCCGCGACCTCGCCGACGTCCAGGGCCGCACGCTCGATTACGGCATCCGGCTGCACGTGATCAGCCGCGACACGTCCGAGGAGGCGTGGGCCGAGGCCGACCGCCTGCTCTCCGCCCTCGACCCGGCGAGGGTCGAGCAGGCGCAGCAGAGCCTCGCCCGGTCGGGTTCCGAAGGTCAGCGTCGTATGCGGGAACTGCACGGCGGGGGAAGTGCCTACTCGAAGGACGCCGGAGCACGCGCCCTCGAGGTGGCCCCCAATCTGTGGTCCGGTGTCGGGTTGGTCCGCGGCGGCGCAGGCACCGCGCTGGTCGGCTCCCACGAGGAGGTCGCCGATCGCATCGCCGAGTACGCGGCGCTCGGGCTCGATCACTTCGTCCTCTCCGGCTACCCGCACCTCGAAGAGGCCTTCAACTTCGGCGAAGGGGTCCGGCCGATTCTCGAGCGCCGGGGGCTCGTGCAATCGCGCAGTCAGCGCCCCGGCGACCTGTCCGGGTCGACGGCGTTCCTGTCCTCGAGTCGGTAGCCACTGCCAGACTGGGGGCATGGCAGCAACTGCGCGAGTGCCGGGGGAACTGCTCCCGCACCTGCGCCGTGCCCGCGACCTCGCCGACCGTGACTACGCGCAACCGCTCGACCTCGGAGAACTCGCGGCGACGGCGGGGGTGTCGAAGTACCACTTCCTCCGTTGCTTCGCGGCGGTCTACGGCAGGACTCCGGGCGTGTATCTCGCGGAGCGTCGCGTCGAGCGCGCCCAGGACCTGCTGCGGGCGACGAACCTGACGGTCACCGAGATCTGCCACCTCGTCGGGTACACCAGCGTCGGGTCGTTCAGTGCCAAGTTCCGTCAGCTGGTCGGCACGTCACCGTCGGTGTACCAGGCGAAGTTCGCCGAGCACGGGGCGCCGCGTATCCCCGGCTGCTACGTGTTCATGCACGGGCTGAGCGATCGAAATGCCGCAATTTCCGAGAAGCGCGGGCCGTCGCGCCGGACATAGGTTGGTCGCATGATCACCAACGTTTCTCTCGTCACCCTGTGGGTCACCGACCAGGACGACGCGAAGAAGTTCTACATCGACACGCTCGGTTTCGCCGAGGGCACCGACGTCACGATGGGCGACGGGTTCCGGTGGGTGACGATCCTGCACCCCGACCACCCGGAACTCGAGGTCACGCTCATGAAGCCCGGGCCGCCGCTCGACGCCGACATGGCGGAGGCGATCCGCCGGTCGCTGGCCGCGGGAACGATGGGCGGATTCGGGCTGACCACCACCGACTGCCATCAGACGTACGAGGATCTGGTCGCCAAGGGTGTCGAATTCACCCAGCCACCGGCCGAACGTCCTTACGGCATCGAGGCGGTGATGCGGGACAACTCCGGCAACTGGCTGGTGCTGGTGGAAAAGCGTGAGTACACCGGAGAAGGCTTCCCGCACTGAGCGATAGGGGTCAGCGCGCCCGGTGACGTCGCACGGCGTCCCGGTTCGCGCACTTCGGTGAGCAGTACCGCTGACGGCCGTTGCGGGACGTGTCGGCGTAGATGGCGGTGCATTCCTCGAGTGCGCAGCGGCCGAGTCGGTGCATGCCGCGGCCGACGAGATGCAGTGCGGTGCCGACCGAGAAGAGCGCCTCGAGTACGCCCGCCAGCGACTGCTGGTCGTCGCGGTAGTGGAGGTGCCAGCCGTCGCCGGCGTGGTTGGTCAGTCGCGGGTAGGCGGATGCCTTCGTGAGCATGAGGTTCACCTGTTCGGCCCGGGCTTCGTTGCTGGTGGTGTCCGCGATCGACGACCACCGGTCGAGCATCGCGAGCACGTCGGCGAGGTCGTCGTCGGTGACGGGGAAGTCGACGACGATGCCGGCATCGACGCACCGGTCGACGAGTTCGCCGGTCGAGTCGGGCGGGTGATTGGCAAGGTCGGCGGCGAGGGTGACCGCGTATTCGCCGTAAGGGTTGAGATGCACAATGCCATTACATCACGCTGGGTGCATGAGTGAACATCACGAACACGACTGGCAGGAAGTATCTCGGCATCGGACGAGCACGGGAGTCGTCACGTACCTCGGCTGTTCGTGCGGGCGGTGGCAGTTATCGCTGGTCGAGGCCTCGCTAGAGGAATCTAGCCATATCTACGTCTGATCGCAGATGTGAATAGATTTGTCTACGAACCTCCGCGTGCCGGGTCGAGGGTCTGGCGTTTTCGGCACGAGGCGCACATAATCACCACGTGAGCCAAGTTACTGTTACTCCGAGTTCACCCATCCTTGCCCAATCGGGCGGAGAGGGTGGCGGTGCGGCGTTCGATCAGATCATCGGAATCTCGGTGGCGACGGCGATCATCACCGTGGGTCTGCTGTGGATCGCGTACCTGCACCGCACACGCAAGATCACGTGGCTGCAGACGACCGCCGACACGGCGGCGCGCGCGCTCGACCGGCCCCCGTGGGTGGCACTGCCCCTGGTGACGTTCGTCGGGACCATCCTGACGGCGTTCTTCGGTTTCATCTGGGACGTCAGCCTGCACATCGGGCGAGGCCGCGACGACGGGCCGCTCGCGAACCCCGCGCACTACTTCATCCTCGTCGGACTCTTCCTGCTGTTCATCACGGGAATGCTGGCGATGATCCTGCCGCGCGACGAGAAACCCGGTCCGGCGGCGATCAAGATCACCCGCACCTGGTACGT
This sequence comes from Rhodococcus sp. A14, assembly GCF_011603105.1. Taxonomy (NCBI): domain Bacteria; kingdom Bacillati; phylum Actinomycetota; class Actinomycetes; order Mycobacteriales; family Nocardiaceae; genus Rhodococcus; species Rhodococcus sp. A14. Next base: position 53,881 of record NZ_JAAOQS010000059.1, read on the forward strand.
CCCGGTCGGCGGGGTCCTGGTGGCCGGGGCGGGGCTGTACGCCCTCATCGGGTTCCCGCTCGACGACGTCTGGCATCGCATCTTCGGTCAGGACGTCACGCTGTGGGGGCCGACGCACCTGATGCTGATCGGCGGTGCGGGACTGTCGCTGATCGGCGTCCTGCTCCTGGACTACGAGGGCCGGATGGCCACCCCCGGTGACACGAAGCAGGACAGCAGGCTGATCTGGTTCCTGCGGTGCGGCACGTTCGGTGGCCTGCTCATCGGCCTGTCCGTCTTCCAGATCGAATACGACTTCGGCGTCGAACAGTTTCGCCTCGTCCTGCAACCGATGATGATCGCCGGCGCGGCCGCGTTCACCCTGGTGGCGGCGCGCATCGTTCTCGGACCCTTCGCGGCGATCGTGGCCGTGGCGGTGGCCGGCGTCGTGCGTGCGATCACGGCACTGATGGTGGGACCGGTTCTCGGCGCCCCCACGAACGTGTTCGAACTGTGCCTCGGCGCCGCGGTACTGATCGAACTGCTCGCCCTGACACCGCTGATCAAGAATCGGGTGGCCTTCGGTGCCGTCGGCGGACTCCTCGTCGCGACGGTCGGGCTGTGGCTCGAGTCGCTGTGGATCGACGCCGTGTACATCTACCCCTGGCCCATCAGTATGTGGCCGGAGGCGCTGGCCATGGCCGTGCCCGTGGGCATCGCGGCCGGGGCGTGCGGCGCCCTGCTCGGGCGGGTGCTCCGATCCGAGGGGCTTCCGCGTCCCGCGATCAGCCGCACCATCGTCGTCGCCACGGTCGTGGTGATCGCCGGTGCCACCGCCAACGGACTCGTCGCGACCGTCCCGGAGAACGCCACGGCGACAATCGCTCTCACGGAGGCCGCGCCGGACGGCGGCCGGATGGTCGACGCGGAGGTGCGCATCGACCCACCCGATCTCGCCGGCGACGATCCCGCCTGGGTGTCCATTCTGTCGTGGCAGGGTGGCCCCGGACTGGGCAACGGATTCACGGTCGACCGACTCGAACGCACCGGGCCCGGCACCTACCGAACTCACGAACCGGTGCCGGTCCACGGAACGTGGAAGACGTTGCTGCGCGTGCAGGACGGGCGCACGATGACGGCCGTCCCGATCTACCTGCCCAGCGACCCGGGCATCGGCGCCGAGGAACTCCCCGCCGTCGCGTCCTCGACCCGCGACTTCGTCCCGGAAATCACGATCCTGCAGCGGGAGCGGAACTTCGATCACCCGTCCTGGCTGTTCGGTGCCGCGTCGCTGGTCGTGCTTGTGTGCACTCTCGCGCTGATCACCGCGCTGGCCTGGGGAGCGGGCCGGATCAGCAAGTACACGCAGGGTCAGGCGGCCACCGGCACCCGTGAGGACGTGACGGTGACATGAATCCGGTGAACGACCCGGACATCGTCTTCCTCGCCGATCATTCGGTGCTGCTGGCGATTCCCGCGTTCGTCCCTGCGTTCCTGGTGGCCGGCCTGGTCATCTACCTGGCGGTCCGGGACCGCAAGGCGGAAGCCGCCGAGAATGCCGAGAGTGCGAAACACGGCCCGAGTGAGAAAGACGAGGAGAATTAAAGATGTTTCGGTAATTGAGTGAGTGCCGATCATAGGGGAAGCCCGGTGTGGTCGAGGAAGCTGTGGCACAGGTCGTAGTTCGAGCCGATCCGGGTCAGGCCGGTCTCGGTCGCGATGCGGACCTCGTCGA